>VHDG01000182.1 GCA_016871475.1 Verrucomicrobiota bacterium | reverse complement strand
ATCGCCGCTCCACTCCACCGCCACCTTCGCTCCAGGGTGAAGACTCCATTGAAGAGTCACGTCCTTGTTCTCAGCGACCACGATCCCCTTAAATTCCGGTGCCTTCACAAGCTGCAGCAACACCCTGCGATGATGCCCCGCCACGATCACGTGTGCTTCATGGATCCCCGGCGGCCCCACCAGAATCGACGGATCGATTCGCAACGACAGTGCTTGAGATCCTCCACCCCCAACGACCCCTGAGTCGGGGACTACACTGAGCCACGGGACGGTGGTGGAACTGCTAAACGCTACCGGCACCTGGCCCTCGTTAGCCAGCTGCCAGGTGGGTTCCAATAATTCGACAGGCATGCCTTGAGATGCTGCTGCCGGGATTTCGATCTTGCCCTGAGGAGAGAGGAGAAAAACGTTCCCAGCAGAAGGAGTCACCATGACCTGCTTCTGCGATCTGGAAACTCTTCCAAAAAATGACTCCACCTCCAGAACCACGGAAAAATCATCAGCAGCCAGAAAGGCATGAGAAGGGTTGGGAGTAGTGGCGAATGTTCCATCACCGAAGTCCCATCGCCACGATGCGATTTCTCCGAGGGAAGTGTTGTTGAACGTGACGGAAAGAGGTGCGCTGCCGGATCCTGGTTGGACGGAAAATTCCGCGGACACACTGGGGCCAAGCGCCGTTGCGAGGTTCAACCGGCCACCGGTCACACTTGCATTCGTCAAACCAGCAGGACGATCCACGGAAGCGAGGATCTTCTGGATTGTTGTCCGATAAGAATCCCCAGGGAAGTGTGCCTTCATCAGCGCAAGTGCTCCGGAGACCACGGCCGTGCTGAAAGATGTACCCCGGTTTACAGTGTAGGCATCGTCCGCAGCCGCAGAAACGGTAACCATTTCATCACCGGGCGCTGCCAGATCGACCAGACTCCTGCCGAAGTTTGACAGGCTGGCCAGAGTGTCATGTCGTGTGGATGCGCATGAGACGATGAGGTTGTCGAGATCGTAGGCTGCAGGATAGAACGGCTGGAGATCGATGTTGACCACACCGTTGCCCGCTCCTGTGGAGACGATGATCCCTGCGTTGCGACAGGCCCGCAGGGCCGCGAGCAGAGTGCGGGAATCATTGGTATCGCCGAAGCTTGCGTTGATGATGGACGCCCCCATTTTTCGTGCGTAGTCGAAACACTCGATGACATCGGAAACGGAACCACGACCGCTGGAGTCGAAGAACCTCAAGACCATGAGCTGAACACTCCAGGCCACACCCGCACCGCCGACGCTGTTGCCACCGCTGCCTCCGATGAGTCCCGCCACCTGAGTTCCATGGCCGATGAGGTCCCAGGGGTTGCCATTATTCTCTGCGGCGTTGATGCCGTGAACATCGTCCACATAACCATTGCGATCATCGTCGATCCCGTTGCCGGGGATCTCCGCAAGGTTCACCCACATGTTCGCTCGGAGGTCCTGGTGAGTGTATCGAACGCCGGTATCAATGACCGCGACGATCATATTGGACGCATATCGGCGAGTCTCCCAGGCCTCCAACGCTCGAATGTCGGCTCCGGCAACCCCTCCGTTTTGTCCCGTATTGTTCAGGTGCCACTGTTGACCCGACTGGACCTGTGGATCCTTGATCAAGGTGGCTGATGTTGCTTGAAGTGTGATCCAGCGGTCTGGTTCCGCCCAGTCGCATGCGCCTGACTTCTGCAAGGCCTTGGCTAGGTGGTCCGGAGAAACATCGGGGGGCAACTCCCAGACCTGGATGAATTCAAGCTCGAGAACGTGACTTCTGAGCAGACGCATCCTTTGCTCTGGGGCGATTGTGAAGGACAAGTTGCGAGCTTTGGGGCTGGAAACTCCCGACTGGATGCAAGTGATGATTCGCTGCGGGTGGGCAGGCTTCGATGAGGAGGAGGCTGCGAGAGGTGATGCAGTGGTCAGTCCCAGGACACCGACCCATAAGGGGGCCCAAAACCGGTCCAATAGCCTGTACAACACTGCCATGCAGGCCACAAACTCCCCCAACCCAGGCAGAGAATCAAGAGGTCAACCATCCGCCAGGAGGCACAGGGGGCGTCTCCCTTCCTTCGACTCGAGCAAAAGCAGGCGGCGCTGGCGGCGTTGAAGAAGTCGCTCCTGCACCAAGTCTTCACGGGGAGTGCCTGGCGTGATATGAACGGGAAAACAAAAACCATGAAACACCAATTTCTTCCAAAGCTGTGCTCGCTCCTGATGTGGGCGACTGCCGTTGCGCACCACTCTGCCCATGCCTGCACGGGCATCTCGCTCAAAGCGGCTGATGGCGGAGTGGTCTGCGCGCGGACGGTGGAGTGGGCGCTGGGAGATGCGCACCACGACACGCTGGTGCTTTTTCCGCGCAACCATGCTTTCACCGGGCTCACGCCGGGCGGAGAGAACGGCCTGAAGTGGAAGGGGCGCCATGGATTTGTTTCACTGACCGCGTATGGTCAGGGGTATGGGCCGGATGGGCTGAACGAGGCGGGCCTCTATGTCGGCGTGTATTATTTTCCAGGCTATGCATCCTATGCCCCCTATGATGCTGCGCAGGCGGAACGGTCCTTGAGCGTGGGAGATTTCATGCGCTGGCTGCTGTCATCGTTCACAACAGTTGCGGAAGTGCGGGCGAATCTCGACAAGGTGCGCGTGGTCAATGTGGCGGATGAGCGCTTCGGCGGTGCGCCATTGCCATTCCATTGGAAAATTGCCGACCCGACGGGCGCAAGCATCGTGATCGAAATCGTGGACGGTGGACAGGTGAAGATCCATGACGCGCTGCTGGGCGTGATCAGTAATTCTCCGGAGTATGACTGGCATCTGACGAACCTGCGGAATTACCTCGGGCTTTCCGGTGCACCCAAAAAGTCCATTACGCTGGACGACAAGGCATTTGCGCCGCTGGGCGGGGGGTCTGGCCTGATGGGATTGCCGGGGGATTTCACACCACCATCGCGCTTTGTGCGCGCTCTGGCGCTGACCGCTTCCGCCCGTCCACTGGAGAAGGCGGAAGACGCGGTGTTCGAAGCGTTCCGCATCCTCGACAATTTCAACATCCCGGTCGGAGCGACGGCCGCAGGAGGGAAGATCGCGCGGGATATCACCAGCGCCACCCAGATCACGACGGCCTCCGATCTGAAAAACCGCGTGCTTTATTTTCACACCATGGACAACCGCCAGATCCAGAAGCTGGACTTGGGGAAAATCGATTTTTCCACCGTGAAGCACCAACTCCTGAAGCAGGGAGCAGTACGCCGACAGGAGGTGCGTGAGCTTTTGTCCCAGCCTTAACGGGACATTCCAGATCGAAGACCCTATGAAGGAAGCTGGGATGAGAGCCAAGTGAGCGAGGCCGCGTTGGCTCCGAAGACGTTTCGATGATAGCGGGTCCAGCCTAGGGACGCCAACCGTTGGAGCTGGTAGGCAAGGCTGGCGCGTTCCGAGGCGGGAATGGTGGTGAAGTGGACGCCAAAGGCATGGACGTCCGCAGTCCGCTCCTCGACGTAGTTCTCGGCCGCGTCCCGGGAATCGAAGAACTTTCGCTGGCGTTTCCCATCAGGCCCATGGGGATCGTTGACGCGGTAGCGGACTTGGCCGCGGTGTTTGACCTTGGTGATTTTCATAAGCTCGGTTTCCTTGGTGCCTTTTGGTGCCTTTTGGTGCCCTGAAAAAGGTGCAAACCTGACCGAAAGGGGGTGGAAGGGACACAAGGGGCAAGAACAGGGAAAACCCCGTAAATGCTTGTGTTTATAGGGGAAAACCGAGGATTGAAGATGAGTTCAAGATGGTGCCCACGACAGGACTTGAACCTGTACGATGTTACTCACTAGAACCTGAATCTAGCGCGTCTGCCAATTCCGCCACGTGGGCATGTCCCAAACAACCTTTCCGAGGGTCTGACCTTGGACCTCACGTCAGACCGGTAAGGGGCGGATGTGTTACCACAAGCCCCCAGGAATTTGCAAGGGTTACCTAGCCAGATTTCTGGCAAATCTGTCCACCCACAACTCACAATCCTCCATTGCTCCTCTTCAAAGTGCGCGCTCCCTGTAGCTCGCAACCAAGGGGAGCGAACATCGCACATCCACCCCATGTGATGAGAGAACGGACAGAGGTTGACTCCACTTTTTCGTAATCGTTGACGCTCACCTTTCGGACGCTACCCTGCCCCCCGTAATGAAAACCATCATCACCCTACTCGTACTCGCCATGTCTCTCGCTGTCTCCACACCTGCTTCCGCCGCTTCCTCAACTAAAGCTGTTCGCAAAGGCAAATTGGTGCATGTCGTTTCATTCAAGTTCAAGCCAACCGCCAGCCAGACCGACATCGACAAGCTCGTGGATGCCTTCTCCGCGCTGCCAGGAAAGATCAAACAGATCAAGACCTACGAATGGGGCACCAACGTCAGTCCCGAAAAACACGACAAGGGCTTCACACATTGCTTCATCCTCACTTTCAAGTCGGACAAGGATCGCGATGAATACCTGGTGCACCCCGACCACAAAGATTTCGGCAAGTTGGTCGGTCCGGTTGTCGCGGACGTCTTCGTCGTCGATTACTGGGCGAGAAAGTAATCCAGGACTTCGGAGTCCCCGGTCACTCGAACAGAGGACCAGCAGGCCGCGCCATCTTCCCCCAAGCTTCCCAGCCGGGGATGGGATGTTCCTGCATCAGTTCCTCCACCATGTAGAAGTCCACCCGCCCCGATGTGGCTTTCCGGACGCGTGCCACCGTCTCGGGTTTGGTCAGGGAGTGGTCGTTTCCGAAGGATTGCCGCACATAGCTCACCACAGCGGCCAGTTCCTCGTCGCTCAGCAACCCGGCAAAACCCATCATGGGAGGCACACCCCGGCTGGGATCGAACTTCTGCCCGCCAGCTTCCAGTGGTCCCCATAGCCCTTTGAGCACAAGCTTGATGAGACGCTCCTCGTTGTCCACCCACTTGCTCCGGTTGAGCGGCGGGTAAATCCCTGCCAACCCCTCTCCGTTGTGTTGATGACACGTGGCACAATGTGCATCGCGGCTGAAGACTTCCTTCCCGAGCCCATAAACCTTTGACTCCTCCGCTGAAAGCGAACGCGTTGGGCCAAAGCTCCGCTTCTCATCCGAGGGTGTGGATGGCTGGATCTTGAACTTGCCCGTGAGATAGTCGCGAGCCACAGGATTCGAAGCCAGCGCTGGATCTCCCGACTTCTCAAGCCCGATCACATCGTCCTTCAACGTGGTCTCCAGGATCTGCCTCGTCACACCCGCCATCCACCGATCCAGAGGAAGCTTCAAAGCTTCCAAAACAATTCGGGCTCCAGCTGCATTGTCCAGCCAGGACGCCGCCACGATCGCTTCCAGTCGCACACGACCATGAGCGTCACGGACAGCCTGCAGGAATAGCTTCTCAGCATCCGGGATCTGGAGTGCTGCGAAACGCAGCACTCCCACAGCTGCCGCACGGGCTTGGTGCGACTGGGCGCCCAAACACTGGTGCAGAAGCGCCGCATCCGGCTTGTTCTGAGCCCAGGTCGCCCACAGAGCCTCGCACAGGTTCTTCTCGTAACGTGGATCCGACTTGTCGAGTTTGGCTGCCCAGGCCTTTGCCGCTGGAAGGACTTCGGACGCCGGATGTTTCCGAAGCTCGCGTCGAGTGCGATACCTGGTTCGATACTCGGGCACCTTCAGATTCTCGAGCAGCTCCGCGATCGTTGCGCCGGCGACCTTGGATGGCTTGACCAGAGGCCGGCTGGGATACGTGATGCGATATACCCGCCCATGATCGTGATCCCGGTTCGGATCGCGTGCGTTGTGCTGCATGTGACCGATGAGCGCGTTGTGCCAATCAATGAAATAAAGCGATCCATCCGGAGCAAACTCCAGATCCACCGGACGGAAATTCGGATCGCTCGAAGACAGAAGATCGCCTGAGAGCTTGCCGTTGAATCCTGATCCTTCCTCAACAACCGAGCTGAAGTTGATTCCAAGGAAGCCAATGCTGTTGCAGGTCATGAACCAGCCCTGCGCTTCGTCCGGAAAGTGTCGGGATGAAACGAACTCGGAGCCGGACGTAGGACGCGATCGCTTGGGGACAAACAGCCCGGGCTTATCAATCTCAACGCCGTAGGGCATCTTCGCCGACAACGGCAGCCCCCAGTAATTCTCACCGCTTGATGCGTCGGAAATGAAGGCCTGCTCCCATGCGTCGAAGGCCATGCCCCAGGGGTTGTTAATGTCGATCTGGCTGTAACGCTCAAGCCGGAAGTTCTTCGGATCGAAACGCCAGACGCCACCGTCATTCACACGCCGGGGACCATACGGAGTCTCTACCTGTGAATGAAGGAACCGGCCTTCCAACAGATAGAATGCACCCGACGCATCGGCGGAATAAGCCGAGATCGCATGATGCGTGTCATGAGTGTCAAAGCCGTGCATCAAGATCTCCATGCGATCCGCTCGATCGTCCTGGTTGACGTCCACCAGGAGACACAGGTTGGGTTCCTGCGAGAGATAGACTCCCTCAGGTGCGAGCTCGAATCCAATGGGTAGATGCAGGCCGTCTGCGAACACGGTTTGTTTGTCCGCCCTGCCGTCGTTGTTTGTGTCTTCGAGAATCAAGAGCTTGTCGTTCGGCTTGGGATCGCCTGGCTTCCAATGTGGATAGCTCGGCATAACCGCCACCCACAAACGCCCCTTGTTGTCGAAAGACATCTGGACCGGATTCTTCATGTCGGGGAACTCCTTCTCCGAAGCAAACAGCTCCACCTTATAGCCTTCTGCCATCGTAAAACTCTCGATGGCCTTCTGGCCGTCCAGATACGTGATCGGCCTCTTGAAGTTGGTGGGCACCGCGGGCAACGGATGAGTGCTGGAATCATCCGCCCTCGCAGCCTGCCTGCCCCCGGTCGCCAGTTCATGAATCCGCTTTTCCTGCAACGCCATGATCTCACGAGTCTTCTTGATCTCATCCGGATAGTTTTGGGGTCCGTATGGATTGTACCGCTGACCATGAGTATGAACGCCGTTAACGATGTTGTAGTCGTTGTTCCACAGGTAGTCCTTCTCCTTCACTGCAGCGTGAACCAGCGCGGGATCCGCCGAGGATTGTCGGGTTTGATAGCCAAAGAGCCCATTCGCGAGCATCGCACCGAGAGTCACGTAGCTTTCTTCCGTCGGTGCAAATCCATTGATCGTGAAAGGCTTGGCATTGGCGGATGAATAGCGCTCCAGGGTCGGATTGAAAAAATCAACAAAGGTCAGTCCATGTTTGTCGGCAACACGCCTCAAAATCTGCGAATACAAGGCCAGGTTCCGGTTCTCGTTTTTCCCATCGGGGAGATCCCGGGTGCTCGACAGGTTTTCAAAGGCAATTGGCGAAACCAGCACGAGTCGTGGGGCCTGTTGTCCGTTGTACGCCTTGCTGAGGGTATGCTTTACA
>VHDG01000181.1 GCA_016871475.1 Verrucomicrobiota bacterium | reverse complement strand
CGGCGGCCATGGCCAGCCGCGCGGACAGCAGTGCGGTGAAGAGTGAGAGGATCGAAATGAGCGAGGTTCGTATCATGGGTTGTGGTCAGGATCTCTGTGTCCTCCGAATCTCTGCGCGAAAAAAAAGCAGGACGCTCCGGAGTGCAGCACAGAGATTGGGAGGGCACAGAGACGATGGGTTGGTTCATTTCGTCTCCAGCACCAGGACCCAGCGTTTTCTGGGGGCATTTGTGGTTGGTTTGGGTTGTTCCGATGGAAGGCCTCACTTAGCTCCGATGCAGAACAGGTTCTTTTCCGTGCGGATAAAGATTTGTCCTTGGGAAATCGCCGGCGACGCCTGCAGCTTCTCGCCGAGCGGATTCTTCGCCAGCACCTTGAACTCGGGGCCGGCCTCGATGACGGTCGTCTCCCCGTTGTTATTTCCCAGCGAGGTCCCATACCAAAGAATGCCCACGTGGCAGTTGTCGATGACGTTGTGCTGGAAGATCACATTGTCAGACCTTTGATGGCGAAGGCGCCCAGGTTGCCCCACGGAGTGTCGGCGCTGGAATGGATATTGTAGATGACATTGCGCGTCATCGTCACGCCGTCCGCCTGATTCACCCAGATTCCCGAGGAATCCGTCCGGGCCGAATCGTGGATCGTACAGCCGGTGATCACCGCTTCACGCGTCCGGTCGATACGAATGCCGTGTGATGCACCCTTGATCTCGAAGCCCTCCAGGGTAATCCCGGCCGCCTTGACGTCGAACCCGTAGCTGGGCGGGGGCACGGCCGATAAGTCAAGCAACACACGTCCTTGGGCTCGATAGACGATCGGTGAGACGGCGGAGGCTGCACTGTTCTGGAGGACCACGCCGGCTGAGGAAGGCGTGTAGGTTCCAGCCTGGACAATCACCTCGTCGCCCGGAGCAAGTAATGACTGTGCATCCCCGTAGCCGATCGTAGCCCATGGTTTGGCGGCCGACCCGTCGCCGGTGGTGTCGCTTCCGGTCGGAGAGACATAATATGTCGCTGCGCGTGCCGAAAAGACGGTTCCGGCTAAGACCAGGCAGGAACACAACAAGCGAAGGAGTAGAGTGGCGTGAAGATTGTGAAGATTGTGAGTTTTCATAACATCAAATGGACCTCTCCACTTTGGGGGGGGATGATGGCCCTGTAACAAAACAAGCGAAGACGTAGCCACCTGTTTTCGCCAAAAATCATTTGTTTTTTGGCTGGCCCGACTTCGCGGATTCGAGCTCAGCGCGGCCCGAGGCGTTATTGCGTTCGTACCAGAATTGTTTGCGAAGCGCGGCCGGCGACGCCGTCGCCGAGCTGCTGTCGCTTTCCCTGGCGGCTTTGTGGAGCGGCTTGAGCGCAGGATTTTGCCCTGCGTCCGCCAGCCGCTTCTCCAATTTCTCCGCGACATTCGCCAGATCCTTCAATCCTTCCGCCTTGGTCAGTGAGCCATGCTCCAGGCGTCGGCTGGCCTCCTTGGAACCACAGGCCATAACCGACCTCCTTGCGAAGCTCGTCTATCAGGTCATCGCGATTCTGGGAAAGACAAAGTCACCCGCCCTCGGGGAAATCAAACCCGAGAAAGGCGCGCGGGAATGGAAATTCACGGTAATGCCCTGATGGGCTGCGAAGGAAAGACAACGGGACCAACGCACGTTACGGTGGGCTCCGGGGCTGGCGCTGAGTTCGCGCTTGCCGTCCCGTTCCTCACTTGACCTTCCCAGCCCCGCCAAACGTTTGGGCCAGTCGATCGGGCCCAAACGCGGCACGTGTTGGCTTACTCCTCGATTCGAATCATCGTGGCGTAATCCCTGAGAAGGAGTCCCTCGATCGACGTGTCCGAAGCCATTCTCTTGAAATCAAGTTCCTGTTCGGTTCCGTTGATCGCATCGATCCCGAACGCGCGGTGGGCGCGGAGGCCGGGCAGCCTCAGAGCAGTCCGGATTGCCGGCGATGCGTCGCCGGTCGCGCCGGGCCGCCAGACGGCGATCATCCGCTCGCCCCTCCCCCGTTGAAACGTGAAGACTTGGAGCTTGTCCGCGCCGTCAAACCGAGCCTCGAATTCGGCGGGACGCCAGCCGTCCATCACCGTGCAGAGCGTCCGCAGCGTGTAATATCCCGCGTCGGGCTGAATCGGGTGGATCGTCGAGGAGGGAACCGGCCCGCGGAAAAGCGACTGGCCGACCTGCGCCGAGATCCAATAAACATTGCACTGAAAGGCCATCATCCCCAGGCCGGCGTGGCCGGTGAAATTCTGCGAGAGGTATTTGGCACGGACGAGCTCCGATTCGCCGTGATAGATCGCGGCGTTGGGACGGTGCACGTCGATCTCGCGCGGGCCGGGAGGATACGAGGACCAGCTATAGACTTCGGTCGCGGCGAAGACGCCCTTGAACCCCAGCGCGCGGCAATCCTTCATCGCCTGGCGGTTCTCCTCCCAGTAGAACTTGTGCAGGTCGTCGAACGTCAGGCCGGCATCGACCCGACTGGTCGGGTGCGAGCCGACCGCGTCGGGCATCAGCAGCGCCAGGTCCTCCTTCGGGACCTCGGCGATCCATTTTTCAAGCATCGGTTTGAACTGATTCATCCGCCCGACGCCCACCATGATCTTCGCGCCGGGGTCGATGGCCTTGATGCGGCGCACCGCGCGGTCGTACACGCCGCGCGGCCCCGCCCACTCATTGCCGATCTCGTAGTAGGCAACGCGGCCCTTGAAATGGCGGGCCATGTAATCGACGTAGCGCAGATAGCCCTCGAGCAGTTCCGGCGTCTCCCAGGACCAGCCGGGGTGCTCCAGATAGATGTTGTTGATGTCGTGAACGCGCGCCTTCTTCCAATCCTCCTTCTTGCCCTTGTAGATCCAGTTGGCCTTGACGTCGAGATTCATGATGACGCCGACGCCGTTGCGGGTGAGTTCGGTGATGACGTTGTCGGCGGCGGGATCGACTTGGAGAACACCCTTCTTTCGCTCGACGGCCTGCCAGCAGAAGAGGCCCGTGTCGGCCCCGACGCGCACCCACTTCAACCCCAGATCGTACTGCACCGGCCCGTAGAGCGCGTCGTGCGCGAGGCGGTTGTCGTTGAACAGATAGGAAACCGAGGAGACCGAAACGCCCGCGCCGCGCGAGACGAGCGCGAGGTTCTCGCCCGAGGGAGCGAGGACCTCCAACTCGCCGATCGAAAAAGCCCAGCCGACGAATTTATGGACGCGGCGTTTGAAATTTTTGCCGGTCACCAGAATCTGCTTCGCCCTGCGCGGCTTGAATTCGATAATCGTCGCGCCGGTCTTGTCCCGCTTGATGCGGTTCTTGTTCGCGTTGTTCGGAGTCGGCTCGAACTCGATCACGGACGGGCCCTGCTCGTTGCCCGAAAAGTTCCTATTCTCGTAAACCGTCTCCCAATGCCATGCGTCGCGGCTGACCTGCACAGTCAGCTCGTTGGGCAGCGCCTTGCCGGCCCATTTGTAGAAATTATCCCCCTCCGGGTGCGCGCCAAATTTTCCGGCCAGCCATTCCTCCGTCATGCCGACGCTCTGCGCGCAGACCAGCGCGACCGCGCCCACTTCGGTCTCGACGGGCAAGTCGATCCTGACCCATTCGGGCCGCGCGTCGGGCACCGGCCCGCCGTAACTGCACCAGACCGTGTCGGGATCGCCGTCAATTAGGTGGATCGGCAGCATCGGCTGGCTGTCGTTCCACATCGTCCGCACGGCGGGCTCGCCCATCTGCGCGCCAAAGGGATTCGCGGAGATCTCCCAGGATTTTTTGGGCTGAATTTTGCGCGGCGGGCGCTTGTTACCCTCCTGCATCGCCGCGCCCGGCAGGAAATCGGGGCTGACGCCGTAGATATACGCGCTCGCGCCAAGCGCGTAAACCGGCACGCCGCCCACCCAGGCCTCGATCGTCGCGTAATTCTCGAAGTTGGGTTTGTAATCCTCGGGGAACGTCTTGAATTTATAGACGCTCTCCTGAGCCAGACAGGACGGGACCCAGGCGCAAAGGAGCGCAACAAAAAGCAATAAATGCGTGCGGCGGATCGCGGGGAATCGCAGTCGGAACGGGCAATGATTCATGGCTTCTTCTCGCAGGTAAATCGCACGTAGTCCGCTTCAAAACTGACGTCCTCCGCTCTGCATTGCGGTCCGGGCGGGTTTGGCCAGTTTGAGTTGGCGCAGGGGCCGATCAGATCCAGGCCGATGGGAATGCCGAGGCCGGGCACTGATAGGAATTTGCTTTTTCAAAGCGGTGCGACCATGCCGATCCAGAATTGTTCGGGCAATGAGAAAGCTCCTCTGAACCGGATGTGGAGCGCATCTCCCATCCTCCCGGTGCGACCGCGCTTCGTAATCGTAATCGTGATCGGCTGCTCGTCCTTGTTGGCCAGGATTTCGTCCCGACACAGCAGATCCGCAGAAGAGTGACAACCACGGAAATAAGGCCGGTCTGGTTGTTCCCTCTTTTTTCCGTGTGGTCCGTGTGGTCGGTGGTCCATCGCTGTTTTCAGAGCAATCGTCGGATAGGTCACTACACAGGTGCCGGCAGGATGCCTGCGCTCCCAGGGTCGGCTACCCCGAAGTCCTTCTTTCGACGTGCATCCCCTCCCCCTCCCCTTCCGGCCCATTCATGGAATCGCGAGGCGATAAAATCTCGCTCGGTCTCTCGCGGATTGATCGAGGACGATCGCGATACGTTCCGCGGGTGTCCCGCAGATCGATTCGAGCTCGCGCCACACCGGCTGTTGGATCGACTCCGTCCAGTCCACGCGATAACCGCGGTTCGGCTGTGTCCGGAAGCTCAGTTCGATGCCGACAGCAGTTTGCCCGACCAGGTCGAATGCCAGAACACTCTGCGACTCGTTCGGATCGAGACCTGCCCGGTATTCATCGATCGCCGACATGCCATCCTGGTCGGCGTCGCTGGCGGCATCGGTTGAGTTGCGAAAGTCCAATTTATGTGTGGTTTCCCAAGTGTCCGGCAGTCCGTCTCCATCGGTATCCACGAGTTCGGGTGTATCATCGCGTCCGGGCGAACCATTTGCGGTCAGGCTGCTGCGCCACGCTGTTCGATTGGACCAGGCCATCGATGGCTCGCCATCGTTGATCACTGTCAGAGAAAAACCGGCGCCATCAGAAGAGGGAACCCAGTCGTCCGCGTAGCTGAAATCGAGAATTATTTTCCCCTGGATATTTTCGAGCAGAAGTCGTTCCCCGCCGTTGGACAGATTCCCAGCGAATTCACCGGCGACCCGGATTCCTCGGGAAGGATAGCGCGAGGCAAACGCATGCAGATTGTTGACGATGACGATCGCAGAGCGCGGCGCTAACAGGCCGTGGGCGCCTTCAAAGGCGAACTCGACGCCCCCCGTCAATCGCAACCCGTTCAAATCCACGCATCGATCGCTTACATTCTTCAATTCGATGAACTCGAAGTCCGTGTCGCCGTACGGGCTGCCGAGAGGAGCTGGCGCCGGATGGTACATGAGTTCGGTGATGCGCACGGCCTGTTGAGGGAGGGCCTGGTCCGTGGAAGCCTCGCTTCGAGTTGGGGCGCTCCAGGCGCCGTCTCGCAATTCCCGCGCCAGGAGTGCGGCGTCACTTCTGATGAGGAACGATTGGTCGTAGCGTTGGGCATGGGCCGACAAGACGCCGCCAGCGGATAGAGGATCGGAGCCATCCAGCGTGAAATAGATCCCATCCGGCAGAACCGGGGCATTCGTGTCTGCGACGAACACATGTCCGCGGCCCGATTGGTCTTCCCAGCGCGTGATGCGACTCGCGGGCCCGTTGATGCCTCGATCTGCTCGGAGCCACAGTTCGAGGTTTGCTGTGGTTTCCGGAGAGCGAGAGCTGCCTGGAGGGACATCGAGGCCGTACTTGTCAGCGAGGTAACGCTCGATGCCGGCTCGCTCGGATTGATCAAGATCGCGTCGGAACACCAGGAATTCGGCGAGATCGCCATCGTGGTAGCCATTGATCTGGCCTGACCCTCCTGCGAGCCGGGCGCCGAGGCTCATGCGATGGTGGTTTGTCCTGTAGGCTCCCACTTCGAGCCAGCCGGAGCCGTCGATCGAGAGGTTGAGGGGGATGCCGTTTTTCCAGAGCCGCACATTGTTCGGAGCGACTCCGATCGGGAGCGTCTGGGCAGTGACGATTTGAAGTTGGTTGGAAGTGATCGTTTGTTGAGGGGCAACGACGGCGTTTTGTCCTCCCCGACTGACGCCAAGGTTGCCGACGCCGGCGCTCGCCCCGACATCGTAGCCCAGTTCCCAATTGGCATTGATGCCTACCGCGTGGCTGGCGAGGAACCGGGGACTGGAAGCGCTGCGGGTGCTGAACACGGTGAAGACGGTGAGGCCCGAGTTCGTCGTCTCGAACAATTGGATGGGGCGATGGGATATGAGAACATCGGTGAGACCGTCGAATCGGGCCGAAGGCTGGCCATTGGCCGCGGTGAGTTGGTACTCCGGAGCTGTTGCTGGCAATCGAGGCGGGTTGCTCATGAAGAGGAACCCGTTCGTCGAGCGGTCCTGCCATTCCACAATCGTGCCTTCCGAAGCTTTGATTCCAGTATCGGCGCTTAACCAGACGTAGAGCTCCTGGAAAGCGTCTGGAGCCAGTGTCGGGCCTGGCGTTGCCGGGAGGCCGTACTTTTGCGTCAGGTAACGCTCCAGGGAGGCACGGTCTTCGGTCGAGAGCTCCTGACGCAAGATCACCAGTTCAGCGATGTCGCCCACATGATAACTGCCCAACGAGCCGATGCCAGAATCGTCGCGCGCGCCGATGTTCAAAGGTCGATGCGCGGTGTTGTAGCTCGGGGGAGCGAGCCAGCCGCTTCCCTGCCGCGCGGCAGTGAGGAGCACGCCGTTCTTGCGGAAGACCAGGTTCGTTGGGGCGACGCCGCTGCTGCGCGCTTCGATCGTCATCAGCGTGAATTCATGGTTTTGAATCGTTCCCTCGGGCGCAACTGAGGCGCTGCCTGAGCCGCGATGCACGCCGAAGTTGCCTGAGCCAGAGCCGTTGCCGGTGTCATAGCCGAGCTCGAAATTGACGCCGACTCCGGCGCCGTGATTGAGCAGGAATTTTTGGCCTTCAATGTTGTCTGAGCGGAACAGGACCAGAACGGTGAGCGGAGAGGATCGCGTGGGAAAAAGTTGGAGAGACGAGGCGCTGGTCAACGAATCATTCCCATCGAAACGAACAACTGGAAGGCCCTGTAGTGTGTTCGAACGCAGTTCTGGCCCGTTCTGACCCAAGACCCCTGGGCGCATCTCGATGGCGCTGTCTACAGGGCCGACGACGCGCCGCTCGATCTTGGGAGCTGCGACCGGTGGATAAAGTCCAGCCTTGATGAGCTGTTGCAATGTGATGAAGGAGCGTTGGGGGAAAAACGTGTGAACCATCCATTCATTTTGCGCAAGCCAGTCGGCGTCGCGCGTGTAGGGTCGGCCATTG
>VHDG01000180.1 GCA_016871475.1 Verrucomicrobiota bacterium | reverse complement strand
TCCGCGGTTCTCATTCCTCTTTTCAGGGTTAGCCTGGAAACGGGAATGGAGCGGCGTCGAGATGCGCAAGAGCTTGGATGAGCATGGTTTGAGGAGAACCGAAGCGTATCCGCGAGGTGATACGGTCAGGTTCGACGAAAGCCGTGCTCGCCAGGATCTTGCGTCAGATCGATGCCGGGCCATTCCTGTTTCTAGGTTTAGTTGTCAGCGCAGCAACGCCGACCCTGATCAGGCCCTCAAACAGCGAATCCCCCCTCGGCAAAACCTGCCCACCGCAAGCGATCAACATCCCCAAGTCCCGCAGATTGCAGATCAACACGCAGACCGATCAAATCCACAGACTCGGGTTTTCCATCTTTCTACATCAGGGCTTCATGGGGCCCGAAAGCGGCATCCACCATGCCTCGCCTTTTTCGGCGCGCAGCCTGAGGAAACCTCGATCTCCAAAAGCTTCAGCGCCCCATCGCTCCATCACGACGTCAGGCCGGCTTGAAGCCTCGGATCCCATTCGCGTCGCCGGAGTCCAGGTTGAAAGATCCTTCGAAAAATCCACCGCGAACTGCACGTCGTCCGCCCACAAACTTCGTGGAAACAGGATTTCAATTCCTCCCCAGGGAGCCAGATTCACACTCACTGCTCCCGGCCCT
The DNA here is from genome assembly GCA_016871475.1 of Verrucomicrobiota bacterium. Classification (GTDB taxonomy): domain Bacteria; phylum Verrucomicrobiota; class Verrucomicrobiia; order Limisphaerales; family UBA11320; genus UBA11320. The sequence goes on along the minus strand of VHDG01000180.1, from coordinate 6,828 downwards.
TCCGCAGCAGACCCATCGCTGGTTCCCATGCCATGCTCTATCCACGCCAGAAATCCATCGCCGTCAAAGTCCAGATCCAACGAGCCCATGTAGGCTCGACGCTCCTCAACGGCCGGCGAGCCATTGGTCGAGCCGGTGACCCGCCAGGCGGCTGCGTTGGAGGAAAAGCCCTGGAAGAGTTTCGACAATACCAGAGCCCGCCCCGCACCATCCGCCTCCCGCGGCCACGGAGGGATGTCAGCATAAGCCGCGGCTGCAACCAGAACCCCTGATGCATTGTGGAGCGTCAACTGCTCGGATTGATTGTCGAGACTGCCTGAGAATCGTCCGTCCACCGGGATGCGGTTTCCAAACTCCTTCTGGAAACCAAGAACGTCTTCGACGAGGAGCACACGTCCGCCCGGTGGAAGCCATTGGTCGCGATTCGATGCAAAAACCGAACGGATCCCGCCCCCAAGGACCGCTCCACGAAGGTTCACAGCCTCGACACTGATGTTCGCCAGTTCCACATACTCGGCCTCGTTCGTGCCTCCCGGATGATAGTGAATTCGCGAAAACACCATGGAGCCAGCAGGCAATACTTCAGGCGACACCTGGATCACATGAGTGCTAAGCGCGGACCATTGACCGGTGGATGACAGGCTTCGAGCATAGACGAGAGTGTTGACGTTCACCTCGGGCAAATTTCCGGCCAGCGGTTGCGCCTCGATGCCGGCAATCTCCATGTCGAAACTGGCATCATCGAGAAGAGCTGTCTGATGCAGCTCAACAGCGATTGTATTAGCCCCGGAACGGAACAGAAGAGGTGAGACCGGGAACGTCTGCCAGGTTTGACCATCATCAGATGCGAGGGTCCCCAGCGTATTCCCATCCACGGCTCCGGAGGTGATCGAGTTGCGCACCGCTTGTGCTCCGTTCACATAAACGATCACTCCGTCATCACGCTTCATCCGAATCTGAATCTGAATCCAACGGCCAGGCGAACCCAGCTCCAGCTTCCGTCGGTAATAGGAGGTGATCAAACGATTGGTTCCCGAGTGCGACGGGATCACGGTGACTTCATCACCCTCCCCGAATCCAAACTCCCCTGCCCCCTGATTCCAGCTGGCATCATCGTAGTCGGGATGCTTCCAATTCGCAGCTGACCAGTTGGTCCGTCCCACGATCACATCGCTGCGTCCAAGGCCGCCGGTGGGGGAAAGCCATCGCCATGTGGATCCCCGCGACAGGATGAGCTGCGTGACCCCTTGCAAACGATTGCTCGTGGAGGTGGATGAGACCGCGCCGGTTGGGAGCCTGGGATCGCTGCCATCGAGGGTGTAGAAGATGGATGCATTGGTCGGGCCGTTGAAGGCAAGCTGGGCTTTTCCCACCGATGCCGATGGAACAGAGCTCATGCCCGGGGCTTCTGCTAGAGGGAGGAACCCAGCTGCCCTCCACTGAGTGATCACCTCGCCGGGCCGTCGCAGCAGCCAGTACTGACGTGCTTCGTTCCATCGCGACAGCCATTCTCCAGGCGAGAGATATCGCCACCGGGCGGCCTCTGCGTAAAACGGCCGCTGAATTTCACGGCACCTCATATCCAGACGCTCGATTGTCCGCGCGGAAGAAAGCGGACCGCCACTCAGAACCGCCTTCTGAATCTGATCCGCGAGCATGGTGCGATACGCAGGCTTTCCTTCCTTGAAGAGCATCGAAAACAAGCTCCCCGGGCCATCTCCGGCTCGACGTCCTGGTGCATCCCGCCCCGTCCGATCATCCGCGGCGCAGTAATAGCTGCCGCAGAACCAGCCGTCGGCATCGTTCAAGTAGAACTTCAAGCCGCTGCCTGGGAAAACCGGCCCCACACATCGATACTCATCCTCGCTCCCGCCGTACATCCAGAGGAGCATGTAATCGATATAGTCCGGAATATCCACCCAGTCCCGGAGTTGGTCATATTGGCTACGCAGAGACTTCGCCCGGGTCCAAACAGTGCCATCACCATCGTACGGCGTCCCTGGATCGGCCCAGCCTCCCACGTTCCAATTACCGTTGATGGATTCGAAGTCTTCAGGTCGTCCGCCCAGATAACTGCTGTGCATGGACGCCCCCCAACGCTCACGCAGGTGGAACACCCCCCAGTACACACCGTTTAGATACATGTGGACGAACCGGCCATGTGGAGCCAGTCGCCCCATGTCCAGCAACGTGTCGTCGGCAAAAATGTTCGACATATAAAACCCGCGTTGCGACATGTCATGGGAACCGTTTCTCAGCTCGATGGCATCAAACTCTTCAGCAGCTTCGAGACCTTGCTCATGGCCTCTAAACAGTGGATATCGAAGCTTCGATGCGCCGTAGTCAGAGCGGAAGTAGAGTCGAAAGTTCTTCTTCTCGAAGAAGGTAAACGCTCCTCCAAACCAGCGGGCACCGCAGGGAGCTTGAGTGGAGGGATCCCCGTTCACCGGGATCCATTCGAAGGAGCTTCCCACCTCGGTCGTGTCGTTGACGTCCTGCTGGGCCACGATGGATATCGAAGGCAGCTCAAGCAATCCCCGAACTACCAACGGTCCGCTGATGGCGTTTCGTGTGATGGACGTATCCATGTTGGCTGCCGCGGCCACGTTGCTGGGGAAGATGAAGGTATGGGTGGTGACGGGAGCCGACGCCCAGCGATCCCGGAAGGCGGCCACTCGCAACACGGTGGTGTTGGAGAACTGAAGCGGAACCGAATAGACGATTCCATTCGTGGGACCGGGAGGCACGCGTCCCACCGAGTAGCGAATGACCACGCCGGGTGTTGGACACGACAAGCTCACGGTCACGCGGTTGGTAAAAAAACCGCGTCCCGGCGAGGCCACCACAGGCTCCACCACTCCCTCAAAAGCGCTGCCATTCGCAGCGCCAGGTGTTGGGGGACGAAAGTAACCGGTCAGACCGTTCGTTCCGATGCCGTAGCTCACGTTCGCCTGTTGTTTCGGGAAACGGCGGGGCGACGGATATGAGCTGGGAATCGTTTGGATGGGGGTCAGACCACCGGGAGCATACAGGGCCAGGGCATCTCCCTCCGCACTCAAGCGAAACGGAGCATGAAGAGGCCTCGTCGGGTCGCGACGGTCGTCGCCCGAAGCAAACACGATCAGAAATCCATGGGGCCGAATCTTGATGCGAGGGAAGAACCAGCTCGGGGATGAGGAAGGATCATCGGTGAGTCCATACCCTTCCAGGTTCAGGGAGTAGGCGTTCGTGTTCGCGATCTCGACCCAGTCAGGGGATCGACCTTCTTCATCATTGAGTCCGCCCTGATTGTCCGAAAGAAACTCGCTGATCACAGGGGGACCCAACCGAACCCCCACGCCGATGGTCAGACTGGCAGAGACGGATCCAGCGTTATTGGAAGCAGTCAGCGTATAGGTAGTCGAAGTGACGGGTTGTAGAGTGACGGCACCTGAGGTGGCGTTGACGGATCCGACACCCTGCAGGAAGGCGCTCGTTGCTCCCCGGATCTGCCAGGAAATCTCGGTGGACGCCCCGGCATCGATCACGTCCTCAGTGGCCGCGAACAGATCGATGAAAGGACTGGGTGCACCATAGACTTCGATCTCGGCGAGCTGTGGATTGTAGGCGGCACCACTGCGATTCACGATTCTCACGAAACGCCCCCCGAAATGGCCTCCGATCGCGTTGGTGGATCTGATCACATCGATTCCTCCCACCCCGGAGTTTGATCGATTCGTCCGGATCCGGGCATTCCAGTTCAAAGTCCCAATCGAACCTCCGTCGTCTCCGTAGATCTCAACACCATATTGGCTGAGACGCTCAGGGCAGCACCCGTCATTGCGGTTGCGGATTTGGATTCCCTCGAAGAGGTAGCTCCCGCCGAGATCCACCTGGAAGTAGTAGTTTGCGGTCCCGGACTCAGCGAGAGGATGCGTGAAGGTGGCAGGGTTTCCATCGGTGAGAGTCGCAGAACTGAGCCCTGTCCAGGTCGGACCTGAGCTTGCCACGGGTTTGTTGAGGGCCAGGTTGGGGCCGAGGAACGCCGCGTCGGCAGTCAGGGAGTGAAAGACGAATGCCATCAAGGCCAGAGATAAGACGACGTGAGTGAAACCTCGCCCACGCTGGCAAGACAAACAATTCATAGGATGGATGGTGCCTCGAACCTAGACCAAACCGGGTGCTGAAGCAATGCCGGTATCGATCGGTGTGGGAATCAGGGGCGGATGTCATCCTAAGCCAACTCCTCCGCAGGATAGGTCCAGATCTCCGCCAGGGTCGGATGGTAGTGAGGCACAGCCGCCAGTTCGGCTGCGGTCATCCGCTTCGCCATCGCCACGACAATCTCGTGAATCAACTCGCCGGCGGAAGGCCCCACGCAGGCGCCGCCAAGGATCTCCCGGGAATCCTCATCCACGATCAGCTTCACGAACCCGATCATGGAATCCATGATGATCGACTTGCCATGATCACTGAAGGGATACGCCGCTACCCTGACTTTGCGTCCCGCCGCCGCTGCTGCTTTCTCGGTCAAGCCTACGACGGCACATTGCGGATCACTAAACACGACGCTCGTCAGCAATCGATAGTCCATCTCGCGCGGAAGTTTATCAGGGTTAGCGATGTTCCAACCCGCGATTTCACCTTGAATGACGGCAAGATGAACGAGCTCGTACGGGCTGGCACAATCTCCCCCGGCAAAGATGTGGGGAGAGGACGTCTGCATCGTTGAGGAGGTCACAATCCTCCCGTGATCCGTCTTCACGCCTGCAACATCGAGGCCCAATCCCTGGGTGTTTGGACTTCGCCCCAAGGCGTGAAGAATCTCGTTGGCAATGACTCTGCGTCGTTGCCCGCCCTGTTCAAACTCGACGTATCTGGCATCACCTTCCCGTCCCGCGCTCAGAATCCGGGTGTCCTTATGGATCACCATGCCGTCCTTGCTGAGAGCAGACTCCACGGCCAGCGCAGCATCCTGGTCGAAATCTTTTAGGATTTGAGAGGATCGTTGGATGAGGGTCACCTGCACACCCATTCTCTGAAACAGTTGGGCAAACTCAACAGCTACAGCTCCTCCACCCAGCACGATCAGTGACTTCGGAAGAACCTTGAGAGACAGAGCATCGTCACTGGTTATCACTCCAACGTCGCGAAGAGCAGGAACGGGAGGATCCGAGCAGACCGACCCGGTGGCGATCATGAGCGATCTCCCATGGAACCGTCGGCCATCGCTCATCTCAACGACATGCGGGCTCACGAACCGGGCCTGGCCTCGGAACAACTCGAACCGGCCTGAGGTCAGCTGCTGCCGTCGGTAGCTGGCGAATTCCTCGACCATGAGGTCCTTACGCCGGATCACAGCTTCCCAATCGCAAGAGACCTCGCCGGTGCGAAGTCCCCAGATGGAAGAGCGTTGAGCCAAGTGCAGGACTTCAGCGGCGTAAAGAAGAGCTTTTGTGGGCATGCAACCCCGAAGGATGCAGAGGCCGCCCATCTCGGATCCGCCCTCAATCACGGCGGTCCTGAGTCCGGCCGTCGCGGTGGTACGTGCTGCTGCATAGCCAGCGCTACCGCCACCGATGATGATGCAATCGAAGTCTGAGTCGCTCATGACGACGGACCCTCCTGGAGCAAAACCCGGGAGAGCAACACTTTTTCGAGGCCGCAGGACTGTGGCATGAACGAGAGCAGTCCATGATGAGGCGCCGCAACTGGAATGAGATCTTGCAAAATGCAGCTGTTTCCGCTACCCAAGAGCCGCTAGCCCAATCAATCAGTCATGTCACACTCCGTACAGGCTTGTACTGTTCTTGTCGCTTCGAAGGCGGGTGAGTTCCTACATTCACCGCGGCAAGGCCAGGTTGCTTATGGTGAGGTGCTTGTCTGCGGCCAGCATGATGCCACGGGGCAGTCATCTGCTGTTCGTTCTCCTCTCTCCAGCCCTCAACCCAAACACGCACCATAAAAATCAAAGCAATACCCGCCCTGAGCCGGAGCTGGCTCTGGCTGGCTGCAACTGCATTCCTACCCATGGCAATGCATGCAGAGACTCCCAACTGGGAAGCCTTCCACGACTACGGACCCGGTGCCGGCACGAGCCCAAGCGCAAGTCGCGGAATGCTCCGGACCGCCGGCCAGACCTATGTCCTGCTGAATATCGCCACCGGTGAAGAGTTGGCCGCCGTCGTCACAGCGGAGACGGAAGGAGGCACTCCCGACGATTTTGGTGCGCGTGGCGGAGCCCCCGGAGTTGCGTCCCCTGCCCATCTTCTCTTTGACGGAAAGGTGGACCTTTCAAACGGCGGCCTCCCAGGCGTGAGACAAGCGGTCAAATTGACCCTCGCGTTCACAGGGTTGGATCCGGCGAAGCGCTATACTTTCTGCGGATTTGTGTCCCGCGGAGGCAACTACAACAACCGATGGAGTGTTCACACGCTCGTTGCCAATAACATCGGCGTGGCTGCCCACAAGGATGGGAGCGCGAACAGAAATATTTTCACCGCGGCGACATTCCTCCCCGCCGCCGAATCCCTCGCAGCCAATCAAGTCGCTCTCAACTCCGGACACAACAAGGAAGGTTCCCTGGTCTGCTGGGAACAGATCGAACCTATGGAGGACGGAAGCGTCCGGGTGGAATCTCTCCGATACATGGGGCCCACTCCCTTCGGAGAGGCTGCCCATGCAGGAACATCCTACGCCTATGGTTTCGAAGCCTTCTATCTCGCGGAGTTCGAAGCTACGGGCAACCTGCGCATCACCGAAAATCCCTCGAACCTCAAGGTTCCGGCCGGCACAAAAGCCACGTTCTCAGTCGTCGCCAGCAGTCCGGATCCAATTCAATACCAATGG
>VHDG01000179.1 GCA_016871475.1 Verrucomicrobiota bacterium | reverse complement strand
TTCAGCTCGACACCCGCCGGGGCATCCTCAGTGGAACGACCGACGAGATTTTCGCCCGACCGATACTCGATCCGCTGAATGCCCTCCCTCTCGGAAACCAAGGGTCGAATTTCAACGACGTCTGCGGGGACCACCAGCGGCGCGAGCAGCAGGGCCGCGAGTGCTACAGGAGAGCGATTCACTATCGTCGGGTGAGTCATGTTTGAAACCCTAGGAACGCCTGAAGCAAATGGACAGGGAAAATCCGACGTCATTGTCGAATCACGTCACCGACAGATAGGAAACTCGCGGAGAGACGGAGAAAACGGACGAGACTCACGCGGAGGCGCGGAGAACGCGGAGGAAGAAGCCAATGCTAATGCCAATTGCAGATTTTCTATTGGCGATTGGAAATCGACAATTGCCATTTGGAAATCCGAGCCTCCTCACGCAGACGGTGGCTCAGACGGTTGGCAACGGGATCAAATCGGGGTTGGGTCTATTCTACCGACGGGTTCGAGCTGTGGCTGGCGGATTGGGGGCATGCCAGGCGTTAGCTCGGAAGTTAGCAGAGCTCTACCACCGAGTGATGACACGAGGGCTTAACTACGTGGAGGAGGGGTTGGAAAAAGCGGAAGAAATGTATGTTGAGCAGGCTCACAAAAGACTCGAGAAGACTGCACGAAAACCAGGATATGTTTTGGTTGCAGGGAACAACGCGCCAAGCGCCACTTGATTGCGGAAAACTTACGTAAGAGTTCATTGGCAGGCGCGGAGAACGCGGAGATCTGCTCGTGGAAGGTCGCGTGGTGGTCCTCAGCAAGGGAGTCCTGCCTTCCCTCCCCACCTCCGCGTCTCCGCGCCTCCGCGTGAGCCTTCGCGAGTGTGCGTCAATCTTGCGTCCACGGCACGACCGGTCGCACGCGGCCTCCACCGTTGTCGTCGAGCTCGCGAATGGAGAGCGAGACTTCAGGCAGTTGGTCGCGGGTCCGCGCCACCACAAGAATCACATGCCGGCCCTGACTCAGGTACATGGGCAGACGCTTCGGTGACCATGTCTCGCGGCCCAGCCGCAGATCAAAGAGTTCCTTCCCATCGAGGAAGAACTGCAACTCCCGGCGCGAACCCGGACCGCCCAGGCCCGCCGTCCATTCAACCCACACCCCTGCGTCGGCTTGAACCGCAGCAGCGGCAAATGCGCCCATCGTCCCTGCCTGTTGGTTGGACGGAGTTGGAAACCACTTCTCCAACCCGATCGGCGAGACGCCCTCCACTCGCTGCCATGATTTCTCGTTCGCACCAAAGCGCACAGGTTGATCCCAGCGCCATTGACGGACGCGATTGGTGATGAAGGACGCTTCAAGTGAAGCGCCTGGAATGTCCGGGCCAATGACCAACCAGTCGCGGATCGCTCCGAGTCCTGCTTGAAGTGTTTCCTGCCAAGCCAACGTCGCGTCTCCCACGGTGACTTGAACCTGCGCGGGAAACCCAAACGTCCCCCGTGCGCCCGCGGGAACACGAACCGGCAATCGTACGGTGGTATTGGACTGAGGACCCGCGGGTGCTGCGACCCCTTCGCCCTGCCAGCCGTGGGCCCCCTGAGGCGTGACGCGAATGGTCGCCGCCTCGGCCCCGCGATGCTCGACGTTTACGTGCCATTCGGCGTCACCGCCTGTGCCTCGCTGCAACGCCTCGTTCAATCCTCCAGCAGCCGAGGCACGGAGCCGGATTCCAAAGAGCACCTCCGCCAGATCCGGATTGTGCGGCGGCGGCAACGATCGCGTGACGGCCTGCGCGACCGCGCGCTTCAGTTCCAGCCAGCGCGGATCCGATTCCGCTGCGGCGCCGAGCTGCGCCGCGTGGTCTCGGAAGGGTCGGAGATCCACGACCGGCCTCTTCGAAAGTCGGCTGAGCACGCCTTCCAAGGCCTCGAACCAGTATTCAACCCGGCGACCGGGCTCAAGCCAGGCCGTATCGATGCCGGCCCCCACGAGCGGACGGCGGACGCCTTGAAGCTGGTTGCGACGCAGCATCACGCCGGCCGTGCGCGGCCCGATGTCCAGTCCCTCGGGCGCGTCGGTGATGCGATTATCCTCGATTAGAATGTCCTCGGCGCGGAAGGGCAACTGGCTGCCGACGGACAACACGATCTTGCCACCGCGCACGTCATTGCCCCGCAGGACCGCGCCATTCATCAGGCAGGGTGTCTCCGCCCGGCCGAGGGAATCGACGTCGCCACCGCTCAGTTCGATGGCGGCCGTGCCGGACTCGAACCGTCGCATGTCGAGCCGCGGCGCCACGAGACGATTGCCCAGCATCTGCGAGAAGAACGAGGGCTCCGCCGCCTCGGGGCCGTCGCTGGTGTGTTGGAACGCGAGAAAGCGGAGAGCTGCTTCGAAGCTGCCCCCGACGCGTTCGAGCTGGTTCTCCGCGAAGACCACCTCGTGGTTCAGTCCATACATCTGCATCGAATCCCCGTCGGCGATGCGATTCCCCACCATCAACCATTGGCGCAAGCTGTGATTGATGCCGATCAGTGAAGTGGAGTCGAGGGGCACGGACCAGGGGTGGTCGATTTCGATGGAGTTGGTCGTGCCACTCCGGATCGTGCGCGCCTGTCCCTTACCGCGACCGCCCATGACAAACGCCAGATGTCCCTCGGGCTCGAACGGCCAGGAGCGAACGGATTTGCTGAGTTGGACCGAGGTTCCAGCGGCGGACGTGACGCCGCCGTAGTAAACCGGAGATGCGCCGTCCGAGCCGACGATCTCGTAGTCGGCAGACTGGGCGAAGGCGACCGTGTTGCCGCGGAAGTAAACTTGATCGTAATACGGATGCGCCTTCGTGCTCCACCCCGCGCGCGACATGTTGTCGGCACCGAGCATCTGGTTGTTTTCCCAGATCACCTTGCGACCTCGTTGAGCCCAGACCAACCCGCCCCGTCCGGTGTAGAGACGGTTGTTTCGCACGAGACTTCCGTCGGACATGAACGCCAGCAGCAACGGGAATCCGCCTGAGTAAATGTCGCAGTCTTCGACCCGGATGTCGCGGCCGCAGAGCCATACCGTCGCGCCGGTGCCGGCGGCATCGAGGGATTCAAAGTTCAGCTGCCGCGTGATCTCGATCGTGTCGCTCAGCTGTCCCCAGCCCGGTCGTGCGGCGTAGGGACTCCAGCGGATCACCAGTCGACGCAGGACGATGTCTCCCTCTTGCCACCAGGTCGGCCGATTCGCGTTTGAGTAGAGCGACTTGCCTTCGACCTCCGCCATGTTCTCGATCCCGCGTTCTGCGCCGACATACCAGATCGTCATGTCCTCCAGACCGAACTGCGCTTCGCCATGAATGATGCCTCGCAGACGGGCGAAGTGACGGTTGCTCCAATACAGCAACGTCGCCTCGCGGCTCGCGCCTCGGAGCAGGACGCGTCGGGGGATCCGGAGCGGACGGTTGAAGCGGTATTGGCCGGAAGGAAACCACACCACGCCACCTCCAGCACGCCCCGCCTCGTCGATTGCCTTTTGCACCGGCCCGGTGTCGTCGGCTGCACCATCGCCGCGCGCGCCGTGGTGAAGCACGTTGAACTCACGTTCCGGCCAGGGCGCCGCGCGCTGGACACGCAATGGCTCTGGACACCGAGCCCAGGCCCGTGGCCCGCCACATCCGTTGTGGACCCAAACCTCGTACTCGCCCGCCGGGAGGTCAGCTGGCAACGGTGCCCGCACGGAGTAGAGGTCTGCTTGCTGCACGGCCAGTTCGACGTTGCGACTGCCGCGCAGGGCCAGACGCGTCTTGGGGGAACCGGGCGGAAGACCCGCCAGCGCTTCATGAACTCCGGCCCAGCCCAATCCCAACCCGAAGACGCGCAAGTCCTCGCCCGGCGTGGCTTCCAATCGTTGCGACCCGCGCGCCCACCAGGGTTGAGGGCCATTGACGAGCACGGTTTGTCGTCGCCCTTCAGCCTCGACCCGAAGAGCGAACACTCCGGGCGCCGCCCCGGCGGGAAGGAGAACCTTCAACGCTCGTTCGCGCGGTTGGATCGGAGCCAGGTCTTCGCTCTCGTTCGCACGGATATCGGCACCCGAGACTGACGTGCCGGGGTCACCCGGTGCGTCATCAGATAAGCGCTGCACGGTCACTTTGGCCGCGCTCAGTGCATCGCCGTAGAGCAGAACGGTCTGGCCGGGTTTGACGGGTTGCGAGTGCCAGATCACCAGCGGTGTCCCTACGCCCGCCGCCGCTGCCGTCATCGTCGTGGACAGAAGCACGGAAAGGAGCGACGCACTCACCATCACTCGGAGCCTGGAAGGCGGAAATCTCAGATGCATCGTCAACCTTTGGCTGAAGCGGGTCAGGAGACAAGCCTTGGTCTGTATTACTCATCACTTATCACTCGTCACTCGCCGCCTCCCAGCCTGATCTTGGGCTACGGTTTCATTGCGCGCTTCCGGACCCGGTGCCGCACCATCGCCGGGTGATCCGGCGGCCAGAGCGCAGGCCGAGGCGCAGTTCACTTCATGCTTTTGGACTTCTAGCTGTATCGTCCACCAAGGGAATCTGGCGTTTCTCAGCCCAGGCCAGGACATGCTGCTTGATGGCGTCGTCGCGATCCTTATACCACTGGTCCAACAGGCCCAACCGGCGGGCTGTGTCCTTGAAATATCGAAACGCACCCTTGCCTTTGATCGCCCGCCACAGTTGCTCCGCTGCCGCTCTGTCTTCCAGAGTCTCGATAAACCCCTCCATATGCGGGTATTCGTGAAAATCAAACTTGTCGGGCGCGGCCACGAACCGCTCGCCTGAATCTGCCACGATGGCTTTGGCGTCCTCGATTCCCTCCCTCTCCCAGTCCTCCAATCCTTCCAAGGCTTCATCATCTCCCTCCTGGACGGCGCTCATCAACGAATCCCATATGTGAACCACGCGGCCGGTCTGCAAGTCCAAGTAGTCCTCGACCTGGTCGGACTGGAGTTCCAGCGCTTCAATCAATTCGGATAGTTTCACCGCTTTCCTGTTACAATTCTCCTGTGAAGTTACAGTCGAGGAGGCCGGGCGATAACGCGTCCCCCTCAGGGGTGGATGTGGCCCGCCGTAGATTGATGAGAAAAACTCGCACGCTATAACCCTCCCTTCAACGCATGATCAGGAATGGCTGGCAGTAATTGCCCCAAGCGGCCGCGGCTTTCGGCTTTCAGGTGCTTCAGCGCGTCCACCTCCGCTTGCATCGGGTCCAGCTTGGCCAGGACGCGGCGTTCGTCACGAAGCAAAATATCGGCATTAACGTTCGTCATGGCGCGTGCAGGTGGCATTGCTTTGCGGGGGTATATCACAGTGGCCGAAATTGACCCTGCGGGCGCGCAGAGGGTCCGGGCTGGCAGCGTCTCCGCACTCTCTCGGCGGTGTAGGATTCAGCTTTCCGTGCCATGCGATTTGATCCGGCAAGGGGCTGGTGCTTGGCGCAACACGCCAGCTTCCGAAGGGGAGATGGATACAGCCCTGCCGTTACGCCAGACGGCGAGCGGGATGCCGCGCCGCCGGTGTTCCTCCACGACCTTCGCCACCGCTTCGCTGAGAGCCTGCATGGCCATCTGGGTCAGGGTTTGCGTGCGCTTTTTCATGGTTCATATTGCCGGCGCAGTTGTTCGTAGAGCGCGGCGTCGTTGACCGTGGTTTCGTCTGTGGCGAAGGTTGTTTTGCCCGCTCCGTTCGGCCCGGCGATGATGTAACAGTTGGCGGGCTTACGGGGCATGGGGGAGAAAGGCTGAAGGATCAGCGCTCAAGGCTCGAGGTGAACTCATCGGATTCATTCAGCGTAGAGAAGGGTTTGCAATTGATTCACCGCCGAGCGCAGTTCGTCCGGGCCACCGGGCTTCGAAGGCAAAACCCCACCGCTGATTCTGATGCGCTGCGGCAAGGCTTCCTGCCCATCAACGCAGGTGTGGCCGTATCCGCATTTCGCTGGCTCAATCCAGATCATGAATTGGCCGCGAGGATAGCGCCAGCCTGACGAAGCAAAAAGCGCAGGAATTGCAACCTCCGCCGGCTGGGCGAAGCCTTCGCGGAATGACGCCAAAGCTCAAAAATAGTTGGCTCCACTCTATAACGCTATCCTTGTCCCCTTGGTCATCTTCGAAAAATGCAGCCCTCATTCGTCTGATTACATTTCCTGTCCCAAATATTCCTGTCGAATCGGGTCCGGGTGTGGAACGGGACATCAGGGGACGGGAATCAAACAAAATTCCAAGATGTTTTCTGAGTCACACGAATCGATGTCAGAAGAATGGTGTTGAAGAACAATGAATACCCGGAACGTTCTCACCTGAGATTGTTTCCCACAGATTCAGGACTCCATAGATAGAGACTGAGAGGGACAACTTCTGGGAATTTCATCTGCGGAGCCCCGAATCTGACGGAAACTTCTTCGGGTGGGTGAGGTGGGGTTATCCTCAGGACGTGGTTGGGCATCGGTCATTTTCGAGAAATGAAGTCTTCATTCGTCTGTCACCCATTCGTCTGACTCACCTTCGCAGCCTGATTCAGCGCTGAATGGTGATGAAGTCGGGGCATCTGCAACCTGTGTTCGGTCCGGCCGCAACTTCGACGCCGTCCGAGGACTCCCATGCCGCGGCTATTTGGCTTCCGCTTTGTCCCGCAACAGTTTGGCCTGGCGATGAACTGATGCGACGATCCGTTCCTCGACATCGGTTCGAAACGGCCCCGGCAGGGATTGGTAAATCACAGCCTGCGTCCCTTCGTAGCCGCCTTCCAACAAAACGCGGCGACTCGGAACATACGCGCTGACCAGGTTCGCGTAGCCTGCCACCCAGACGGGACGCCCGTCCGAAGCCAGTTCGCGCTTGATCCTGATCGAATAATCCACGACGGGTTCGCCACCCAGCGCCACCAGGGTCAGTTTTTTTCCAAGCACCACCACCTGCACCGGGAGTTGATAATCCGGAGGATGGTCTTCCGGGTTGGGCCATTGCTTCAGCACCCACTGCGCGTGGCGGGAGACGAAACCATCCCCGGACTTGGCTCTCTCCGCCATCTCAGGGCGCGGTGGCAAGGGAGCGAACGCCACAGGACACATCTCCAGGCTTACGGACAGCGTGGCGCCCAGCTGGACCGGAGCCGCCGCCAGTCCAGCCTCGACTGCGGAAGCGAGGGCCAGTCCGTTTTGCTCGGCATCCTCCTGGTGACGGCGAGGCTGAGGGTCCTGATCACCGCCGCAACCCATGAGGAACATCGTGACGGTTTCGGGGCGGTCTTTCTCCAACTTCCGCTGCGCAAATCCGACATAATCGCCGTGCAACTTCCGAATGGGACCCAATGCCGTGCTGTGGCAAGCATAACCAAAAACCAGCCCAATCAGTTTTTTCTCCATCGATTGGATTCGCAACAGGGGCACGTCATGATCCACCGGACCATCTGGATTCACTCCTAGCGTGAAACCACCGGAAGTCGCGATTCTGCGATTCATCGCGAATCCGCAACGAGCATGGCTGTA
>VHDG01000178.1 GCA_016871475.1 Verrucomicrobiota bacterium | reverse complement strand
TAATCACAACCATGACGGGAATGGAGGGAACGCGTTTCGTCATTGCTTGTCCGCCTGCCAAATTGCGGAGATTTGCGGCGAAAACGGAACTCGCTATTGGAATTCGCGTGAATCCGATGGTACGGGAGCCAACCAGCAGGACCTTGCCAACAACCACATGGGAGAATGGGCTAACCAGCGTTTGAGAGGAAGTTGTTGGGAGAAGTGCATGGACATGTGGATGGGATGGAGAGCTTTGGTGTGAGTATGCAACCACTAAGTGTCCACCACCACCAAGGCGGATGACGTAGCCGCAAACTACCTCGCACATCGGCCCTCATTAAGAACCGACTTTATGCTGACAATTTTTGTCTCTAGAAGCTGTCTCATTGCAGTCGTCGTTGTGGTTGTCTGTCTGTGCGCCTGCTATCCTTACCCCGTTAGCAAAAGTGAGCTAGGAAAGCTTCGTTCTGGGTATTCTACACGCGAAGATGTTCGAAAGGCTTTGGGACCTCCTCAAGAAATTCAGTTGGACGGTAACGTGTGGCACTACTACAGAACCAAGAATCCCCGATCCCTATACATCTACTTTACAACCAATGGGCTCTACTCGAGCTATGAGGAAGATGAGTGAAGATTGGGCACGTCCCGAGTTTAGTTGAAAATGGGTTGGTGGAAGATTTCACTACGCGGCTTTGAGACTTTTCTCAAGCTTGGACTGATGAAGGGCCAAAGCCTGGATGAGTAAGGGCATTTGATCGCACCCTCGAACGCGGCGGAATCCTTTCTCAGCAACGAGGAGCGCAGCCGCTCCCCAGCATCGGGGGTGGGGGCAAGCCACTGGGTCTTCACTACAGAGCAAATCGGGGGTTTTGAGGGTGTGAATCTCACGATTCATTGGCAAATTTGCGAGTCGCTCACTCAAATTTTTCTGAAAACCGGTCCGGTATCGAAAGTCGGGTTAGCTCAGAAGGACTCGCATGAAATGACGAAAACGAGGCACGGGAGGAGTTCGCTATTCACGCCCAGCAAATGACACAACGGCTGGATTTGTGGATGCCACTTCGATCGCCTTAACCATCTGCTCAAGGGTCCAAGCACCCCCATTCAATTCGACCGCGATGCCATCTTCATTGGTTGAGACCAAACTCCAATTCTGGTTAGCAAGACGCCTTCCCAGTCCCACATTCTGCACTGCCATCTCGCGGCTGCGTCTAATGTTACCCAAATCAAATCCAATAGCTCGACTTCCATCTTGTGAGAAAAACACAACATACAAGCCATCTTCTAACCAAGCCGCTCTAGCGTTCACATGTTCTCCTCTCGACGGTCGGAGGAGTCTATTAACTTGATTTCCTTCTTTCACCCACAGCTGCTCGGTAACTTCTCTCGTAAAGCTTTTACTGTGCGTCGAGCAACTCAAAAGTCCGAAGCAAGTCAATCCAGCCAAAAAGACTGAAGCCACTCTCAAATAGTTACTCATAGGTATTCACGTAAACACCAGTCGGCGGCAGACCACCCTTCTTGTAGCTGTTGTTGAAAGGACCGCACTGGCTTGTAAGTGGATGTCCCTGAAATGGGCCTCGGCCTGAATTTCCACGAAGATTGAAGTGAATTCCTCCCTTGGTTGGGTCGGTGCCCTTCTTCTTTTCATCGTTGCACTTCTTCACTGCGTCGACACAGCTTTGATATGCACCTTTTTCGCCATCAGGAACCTTCGCGGTTGCAGGCGCGGTCTTGGGACGCTTCTTGATCTTTCCTTCGTCCTCTTGCTTATCACCGTTCTTTATAGCGTGAGCGAGATTGCAACGGCATCGATCTAAATCGCCACCTGAAAGTGATCGCGTCTCGTTGAAAATAATATTGGCGATCTGTGAGTCGCTGAGGGCCAAGCCGAGGAAATCGATCCAATAAAGCGGATTGTTATTAACGAACAGATACGAATTCGGATCTTGCCACGTTTCCACTATCGAGTCTGGGAATTCTACATCCATGCTATCATAGACCAAACTGGCGACATCCCCCAACGGATCCCTATTTGGCCACATGCATCATCTCTTTCGCGGCTTATGCCGTGTTTCGTCTCATTTGAAGCAATAGTGGGACAGGAGGCTCCTGCCGATTTACCTGCCCCTTCTGGTTCTGGGTTTCGTTCAGGAAATGCGCGCCGAATCGCGGCGGTCAGAATTCGAAAATTGAACAGCTTCTGCATTCCGGAGTATCAACCCACGATTGAGAAAGGACCCATTGTCTGCTGAGAAGCTGATCATTTTTTGCAAGGCGCCACGGCCGGGGACGGTGAAGACCCGGCTGGCTGCCTCGGTTGGAGTCGAGCGAGCCACGCAGATCTATCTTCAGATCGCTTCGGCAGTATTCGACAGCGCGGCTGGATTGGACGATGTGCAGCTTTGCTACGCTCCTTCCGACGCGAGGGCGGAGGTCGCAAGCTGGAAACGTCGCCCGAGCTGGCGACTTGAGCCGCAGTGTGAAGGCGATCTCGGCGCTAGGATGAGCCACGCATTCGACCAGGCGTTCAAGGCTGGGGCGCAAAGGGTGCTCCTGGTGGGAACCGATACGCCTGAGATTCGTGCCTCCGACTTCCTTGAGGCTTTCATGGCGTTACGACAGTCCGATGTGGTTCTGGGGCCAGCCGAGGATGGAGGGTATTGGATGATTGGCCTGTCGGAGCCTCATCACGAATTGTTCGAAGGAGTCGAGTGGAGTACATCCAGCGTGCTGAGTTCGACGCTACAGGCGGCATCGGCACGGCGATTGACAACCCATTGCCTGCGTTGGCTGGCGGATGTGGATACGGAGGCCGATTGGAACGCCTTCGTGCAGCGACGAGCAGGGACCTGATTGTGAGACGCCCACTACATCAGATGTAGTACATGCTCTTCCGCGATTCCGGATCATGAGCGAGCTGCTCGAAGGTGACTTTGTCGGCTGCGGTTTCGACATCCGATTGGAAGCAGCGCCATGCGGAGCTGAGTTCCTCGGGGCAGCCTGAATTCTCCAGGCCTGAGAGGTCGAAGATGGATCCGTGGATGGCTCTGAGCACTTCGCCGAGGGTGATTTCCCTTGGATGTTTGGCGAGGCGGTAGCCTCCCTCCTTTCCGCGAACGCTTCTGACCAGCTGGCGCGCTTTCAGATCGATCATGATTTGGACGAGGTAGTTTCCCGGGATCCCGTTCTCCGCGCATATCTCCTCGATCTTGAGCGCCCTGGCGTCGCCGAATCGACGCGCAAGACTCAGCACAGCGCGGGCTGCATAATCGCTCTTCACGGAAAGTTTCACCCCGCCCCCATAACCCGGTTGGAGCTCTGACACAAGATGAATGGCGGGATCGCCCGGATTTCTGATTGCAATGAAGCTTTCGATCAGGCTGAGTTGCTTCCGCTAAAAGCTTTATGGTCCTTGCCGACATCCTGAGTCCACAGCAGATCCTGCCCGAACTAAAGGCGACAGATCGCTGGGAGGCTATCGATGAATTGATTGATCACCTGGTTGCGGTTGGAAAGATCCAGCCTGACCATCGTCCTGCTGTGCTCGCCGCGGTGCGCAAGCGGGAAAGTTCGATGAGTACGGGAATTGGTTATGGGGTGGGAATCCCTCACGCTTCAACCGACCTGATTTACGAGGTGGTCGCGGCGCTTGGACGCTCGACGAAGGGGATTCAGTTCAACGCAGTCGATGACCAACCGGTCTCGGTGGTGGTACTTTTCCTCGTTCCGCAGGGGCATTTCCAAAAACATCTCGGTACTCTGCGGGACATCGCCAAGCTGCTGCATCGACAGGAATTTCGGAGGGCTCTCGAAACTTCCAAGGATGCCGTGGAGATCTTTCGAGCCATCGAGCTTAGCCGCGCCTGAGTTCCCGCACGGGGGAGCTTTGAACTCTAACCCGGCTTAGGGACCCGCTTCTTTTCATGCACATCTATATTCAGCAGAAGCTTCAAGAAGCCGTTCGCCAGACCTTTCCCGACGCATCGCTCACGAACGTTGTCGTGAGGCCCTGTCCGGATCCGAGGTTCGGCGATTACCAATCCAATGCCATCATGGGCATTGCGAAGGAGCGAAAGCTCAATCCCCGGCAGGCTGCCACGGATGTATTGGCGCATCTGGATGTGACTGACTGCTGTGAGACGCCGGAGATTGCCGGGGCGGGGTTCCTCAACTTTCGAGTCAAGCCTGAGGCCCTGGCACGAGCCATCGCTGCTCCTTTGGAGGGAGCCCCCTTGTTCTTTCAGCCGGTTGCAAAGCCACGCACCATTGTCATCGATTTTAGTTCTCCCAACGTCGCGAAGCCCATGCACATCGGGCACATCAGATCCACTGCCTTGGGGGATGCGCTTGCAAGGTTGAATCGCAAGCTGGGGCATCGTGTCATCACCGATAACCACATTGGAGACTGGGGCACTCAGTTCGGGCTGCTGACCGTGGGTTGGAAGAGCCAGCTCGATAGGGCGTCGTTGGAAACCGATGCTCTTGGAGAGATGGAGAGGCTCTACAAGAGCGTGACGGCTGCGGCTGATGCCGATCCTGGCGTCCGGGAAGCTGCGCGTCAGGAACTGGTGAAGCTGCAATCGGGAGATCCCACCAATCTTGAGATTTGGGGGCGGATGATCGATCTGTCGCAGGTTCAGTTCGACGAGATTTACGGCCGTTTGGGAGTGCAGTTCGACCACACGTTGGGTGAGAGTTTTTACAATCCCGAACTGAAGCGTGTGGTTCAGGAGTTGGTGGGGAAGGGGATCGCCCGGGAAAGTCAGGGTGCGGTGTGCGTGTTTTCGGAGGGGGTGCTGAATCCGAAGGAGGATCCATTCCTTGTTCAGAAGGACGGAGAATGGAGTCCGAACCCTGCCTTGATTCAGAAGGCGGATGGGGCGGCCAACTATGCGACCACGGATCTCGCAACTCTGGAGTATCGATGGAATACATGGCAGCCCGACGATGTGATTTACGTCACGGATGGTCGTCAGCAGTTGCACTTCCGACAACTTTTTAATGCCTGGCAGCGATGGCACCCCGAGCTGAGGGAGGGGATGCAGCTTCATCACGTCTGGTTCGGATCCATCACAGGAGACGACGGGAAGCCCTACAAGACCCGCAGCGGTGAAACGGTAAAGCTTGCCGGGGTTTTGGACGAGGCTCAGGAGCGGGCATTTGCGGTGGCGAGTTCGAAGAATCCCGACCTTCCTGAAGCACAGCGCCGCGAGATCGCACGTGTGGTGGGGGTTGGGGCTGTGAAGTATGCAGACCTGAGCCCGAACCGGCAGAGTGATTATGTTTTTTCCTGGGACAAGATGCTTTCGTTGCAGGGGAACACGGCACCTTACCTGCAATACGCCTATGCTCGAATCCGGTCGGTATTCCGGAAGGCGGGGGCGGAAGCCGGACTCAATCCGGGGCTGATTCAGTTGCGCCATGCAGACGAGCTGGGCCTTGCGAAGCGTTTAGTGCGCTTCGGGCTGTCGATGGAGGCGGCCGCTTCAGAGCATCGGCCCAACTATCTGTGCCTCTATCTATATGAGCTGGCGGGAGACTTTGCTCGTTTCTATGAAAGCTGTCCTGTTTTGAAGTCCGAAGGTGCGGAGCGGAATACCCGCCTGGTTCTCTGTGAACTGACGGGCCGTGTGTTGAAGGAGGGGTTAAACCTGCTGGGCATAGAGGTGCTGGAACAGATGTAGTTTGTGTCTCTTCCTGCTGCTTTTTGCGGGAAATTGACTGGATGTCAGAACGGAAAAGTTATACCTTCCGGCTCGTTATGAGACGCGGATCATGCCTTCGAGACATTCTCACTTCTGCCACCATGCTTGTTGCGCTGTGCGTGTCAGCTGCTGGAGCCGAACCTACCTCAAAGCCGCCTCAGCCCCCTCCGCTGCCCTTGCTGCCACCCGGCGCTGAACAACCTGGGGTCGTGCGGCCGGTCCGGCCGCCTGCACCGAAGGCCCGCCCGGCGTTGAACACTCCAGGGGCGGTTCCCCAGGTTCGTAGCGTCGCGAATCCACGCTTGGATCCACCGCTTCCGCTTCCGCCTCAGATCCAAAGCAGCACCCCTGTCCCTTTTGCTCCTCCTGGATTTGCCGTTCCTGGACCATCGGCCCCTCCTCAGCCGCTCCTCCCGTCGAACTCTCTTTCCTGGGACGCAGAGTCCAAGGAGTTCAAAGCGAAGGCCGGTGAAACCAACGCTTATTTCACCTTCTATCTCACCAACGTTTGCGACAAGGAGGTCCTTGTAAACGGGATCAGGACTTCATGTGGATGCACGGCTGCGAAGCTTCCCTCCACTCCATGGAAGCTGGCGCCGGGTGAGGGTGGCCCGATCAGTGTCACCATGGACATTCGTGGCAAGCACGGCCGAAGCAGCAAGAGTGTCACCGTGGATACCACGGCTGGGACCAAATCCCTGCTCGTGACTGCGATCATCCCCCAACCTGAGGGGGACCCGACGCAGATGAACCGGTCGCAGAACATGCAACTGGCGATGACGGATCGACAGGTGGTTTTTCGTGGAGATTGCGCCAAGTGCCATGTCGAGCCGGGCGTGGGCAAGATGGGGAAGGAACTTTACACCGCATCATGTGGGATTTGTCACGAAGCGGAGCACCGGGCCTCGATGGTGACGGATCTCAAGACCCTGAAACACTCGACGAACCTTGAGTATTGGACTCACTGGATTCGCGAAGGGAAACCCGGGAGCTTGATGCCGGCATTCTCTGCGGCACATGGCGGACCTCTGACCGAGCCTCAGATCGCGTCGCTGGCTCAGTGGCTAACCGAGAATTACAAGGGCGGACATCAAACTGCAGCCGCCCCCGCCCCGGCGATTTCTGTTCCAGCTTCTTCCAAGCCTGCGAGCCCGCTTCCATAAAGCGTCGACGATCCCGTTTGTTGTCCATCCCTTCAGGGTGTCCGGGCTACGCCCGCTTCGGCCCTGGTGGTCGGACAGTGTGAGGTTGTGGATGCTTGATGACCGGAACGGGAGGCTGTTACAAAATCCGAGTGACTCATCCAAACCCAAGCGTTCCGCCTCCTCTTTTTCTGCATGCGACTGCAGCGATCAACGGCGCAGCGGTGCTGGTTCTTCAGATTGTTGGAGGACGGCTGCTTGCCCCCTATCTGGGCTCCTCCCACTACGTCTGGACCGCACAGATCCTGACGACCCTGATCGCGTTGGCCATCGGTTATCTTCTGGGCGGGTGGCTCACGGACCGACGAACACCGCTGGCATGGTTGTTCTGGATGACCCTGACTGCGGCGGGCTACCTGATGGGCATCATCTCTTTCGTTGAGAGGATCGCCTTCGCTTCGCTGCAATGGTCGCTCCCCGTCGGTGCCCTGGCTTCAGCCATGGCCTTGTTCTTCGTACCGCTTCTGTTGCTGGCCATCACAGCTCCGTTCCTGCTCAAAGCGTTGCCCATTCACGCCGCAAACGTCGGGTCTCAGGTCGGTATATTATCGGCCATCAGCACAGCGGGGAGCGTGGCTGGCGCACTCGTCGCCGGACTCTGGTTCTC
>VHDG01000177.1 GCA_016871475.1 Verrucomicrobiota bacterium | reverse complement strand
GGGTGAGTCCTCGATTACGATTACGATTACGAGGGGAAGGGAGGGGAAGGGAGGGGGCAGCGCGCGTCGAAAAACGTGAGATGCGCCTGCGTTGCACACCAGAAACAAAAAAGGCCGGACTTTGCAGTCCGGCCTTTGTGAAGGTTCAGTCTAGAGCCTACTTAAGGGCAAACCAAACGGGCAAACCGCCTGACCCGGTCGGGAGTGGTGACCAACGGGCTTGTGGCGCCTGCGACGGTGGCATAGGGCCCGGCGGCCTCGTCAGAGACCTGCAACGAGCATCCCGCCGGCCATGTCAGCGTGATGGTACCAGCTGCGCGGTTGTAGACGAATCCCAACCTTACAGGCGCGGTTGTCGGGACAAGCATGAGGTAGTTACCGTCGAAGTTGCCCGGGTCCGCTGTGAGACGGAGTGTCTGCTCACCCGAGAGGTCGATGCGGGCCACCTCGCCTGCACTGTTGCGCAACGGGATGAAGGAGAAGGTGTCCCAACCCCCTGTCGTGGGTGCATCGAACCCTCCCAGTCGGGTCAGGCCCTGATCCCCCGTACCGGTCGGATTGCTCACCAGATCCAGGTGAGCATGACGATCTGCGCCACCGGATGAGAGGCGGGCGTAGATGTTGTAGGAACCGCTCGGGAACGTGCGGGTGTAGTTGAACCAGTCGCCCGGGTCGTTCCAGCCGACCTTCCAGTCGTTCTGGACATCGAATCCGAGGCGATCACCTGCGCCACGCACATTCCTGTCACTGGCGATATCAGCCAGCCCGATGTTGGGTGTGTCCCCGGTGCGATAGTTGTCGGCCTCCGGATTCCCGTTGTTGTGGTAGTCGATATCGTGAACCCCCGCCAAACCGTTGTAGAGGGATTTCTTGTTGAACGCTTCACCCGTGGCCGGGTTGCTGGGAATGTACCGACCTCCGTCTGTGTTCCAGTCCTCGATCTCGATGAAGAGGTTGTCTTCACTGTAAGGGCTGGTGTTCCAGGACCAGCTGACCGGAGTTCCGGCAGCACCTGTGGTGTCACTGAACTCAATACGAGCGGTATGGGCCGATCCAAGAGCGGATCCGGCCAGCCCGTATTCCACCCTGACGCCTGAGGCTGTGTCGGTCACAGTGGAGGACGCGGTGACGTTTACGCCATCCACGAACAGTCGAATGGAGGCTTTGTTCACTGACGTATCCTCGTTCTTGATATCCGCTGAGACGACCGTGGGGTCACCGAAGTCAGCATACGGATTCGAGGGGCTGACAACCGGGGTGGTGGAAACCACCTGCGGCCCGATGTTCTGGATGTCTGCCGACTGGAAGACCAGATAGTTGACGTCCAGGTTTCCGGGAAGGGTTGTGAACCGGACCGTCTGGAGACCGCTGAGCCGGACGCTCGCCAGGGTGCCATCGGCATTCTTCAGTGCAACGGTGTGGAACACATCCCAATTCCCGGTCGCAGGACTTCTGAATTCGCCGATCAGCTCGGTGGTTTGATCGGGCTGACTGGCGTCGCTTGTCACGAGAGACAGGGAGGCGGCCTCAGGAGCTCCGCCCGAGGAGAGACGTGCGTAGACGTTGTATCGTGCGGCCGGGAATGTGCGGGTGTAGTTGTACCAGTCACCTGCGTCGTTCCATCCGACGATGTAGTTCGCGGTGTTGGGAGCACCGGGCCTGGAAGCGTTGTCGCTTCCAAGCTTGCCTGCTTCCACACCCGTCGGAGCACGGTACACGGCCTGGTCGTTGCCGTTGTTCGGCTCGAAGTAGTCGGTACCCAGTGTTCCGGCCTTGCCGAACAGCGATCCATCTGGATCCCCAAACTCAGCGTGCAGACCCGGGGTGCCGTTTTCGTCGGTGTAGTTGAAATCCTCGGCCTCGATGACCAAGGCACTGCTCTTGAACGCACCCACCACGAAGCTCCAGTCCACGGTGTATGACCTCGCCGGAACCGAGTTGTCTTCAAAGGTCACGCGAGCAGTGTGGGTCGATCCTTCAGCCAACAGAGTTGTGGTATTGAAGGAAGCCGTCGCACCGCCCGATCCGTCCGGAGGATGGTTTTCGCTGACCACCAGGGGGGTAAGTGCTGCGCTGTCAAGGAACAGCTTGATGCTGCTTCCTTTAACCTGGGTATCCCGATCCGCGATGGTGACCGCGATCTGGGGATCACGCGTGGACGGTGCACTTGGAGAGGGCACAAGCTGGGTGATTGCCGGCGGAATCCCGCCAGAGACCGGGGTTGGCACGAACGCCAGGTAGTTGACGTCCAGGTTGCCGGGGTTGACGCTGTAACGCAGAGTGGTTGGCCCGTTCAATCGGACCACGACATCGTTGCCCAACACATCCCTCAACGGGACCGTGGTGAAGACGTCCCAGTTCCCGGTTGCCGGGGCCTTGAATTCGCCCAGGTTCTGGACCGTTTGGTCAGGGGCGGTCGGATCGGACGTTATCTTGCCGAGATTGGCGTGCATGGCTGCGCCGCCGGAAGACATGCGCGCGTAGACTTTGTAGGTGTCGTTGGGGAAGTCGCGGGTGTAGTTGTACCAGTCTCCTGCATCATTCCAGCCCACGATGTAACTGCAGGTGATTTCTGCGTCTCCACGAATCAGGCCGTCCACTCCGGGCTTGCCTGCTTCCACTGCGGTGGGACCGCGGTAAAGGTTCTGGTCGTTACTGTTATTCGTTTCGTTGTAATCAATCCCTTCGACTGCAGGCTTGCCCAGCAGGGAGCAATCCGGATCGCCGAAGTTGGCGTGCTGGCCAGCGCCGCTGCCGTCTTCATTGGCGTAGTTGAAGTCTTCCGCTTCGATGAACAGTGTTCCCGGTCCGAAGTATTTCGTCGTGAACGTCCGGCTCTTAACCTGCGTGAGCCCCGTCGAGTCGGTGAAGGACAATTCAGCGGTATGGGTGGTTCCCAGACCGTACCCACCTGCGGGCGCGGGGTGACTGAACGTGCCGGACGCGTTGCCTGAGGCAGCATTTGCACCATCGACCTTCAAGGTCCAGCCGGTGACCGTTCCTGGATTCCCATCCACCAGAGTGAAGTCAACCGGGACATCCAGAGCTTGTTGGGGGCCTGAAGGTCCGAAACCTCTGACGTGCGGATGCTCGGAAGCCAGGCTCACGCCGGTGAGTTTATCCGGATCTGTGCCGCCTGCGAGTTGAGCAACCTGCGCCTCGCTCAGGGCACCCTCGAACACAACGAAGTCGTCCAGTATGCCGTTCAACCTGTTGCCTGCAGGGGGTTCGGCTCCGATCAGAGCTGAGGCGAAATCGGTGGGCAGCGGCGTGGCTCCACTGTTCGCGGCGATCCGGACTCCGTTAAACCAGATGGACTTATCAGCTCCGTCTTTCATGAACACGAAATGATTCCATACCGTGTAGTCCACGGCATTCCCGATGCTCAACCGCTGTGCGCCGCCGGCGCAGCATCCCACGGTGTCGAAATAGAGGTTGTTGTCGCTCCAGGGCGTATGGGCTTGCATTCCGCGCTGGTTGGCACCGCTGGAAGGCGACAGGAACCAGAATGCGGAACTGTTCTTGACCCCATGCAGCTTCTGCCAGAACGCGATTGTGACCTTGTCCCCTCCGGCCGCGGCATTTAACCAACCCATTTCGGTAATTCTCAATTGGCCCGCGTTCGCGATGTCCATGCCCAGATCCCCGGCACCGCCGGTCCTGCCGCCTCCATCAGCGGTGTACGCGGCAGCTTCGACAATCTCGGCTTCGACGCCTCCCATGGAGTCTACCGCGGGAATCGCGGCGTCATTGAAACTGTACTGCAGAACCAGGGTTTGGGCTCCGCATATCGAAGCAAGGCTGCCTGTAAGGCAGATCAGACCCGCGGTCAGGACGGATCGAAGCCGTCCAGACGACGGGGTGTTCCTCTCGCGAGGAATGGGTTTAGTTAGTTTGAACATAGTATTGGATGGTTGTTTGGTTTCGGTCCGAGACCATGGGGCCGTGTTTCGTGTGTATGATGGGGTTTGCACAATGAATCATAGAGAGCCAGCGGATGACGGGGGCTTTCACGCCGGGCATTTTCCGTGCTGCCAAAACTTCATCGCACAACTGATGCATGATACTACTTTACTTGCGGCTCGTTCGGTCAGGGCTATTGGTGAAGGAAATCGCTACCAGAAGGCTGCCGGGGTGTCCATTATGAAGTGGCCTACTGAATCGTTCCGATCGTGCCGGCTTAGGATCAATTTCGTGCTGCCACCGGGAACCCGCGAGAGAGGTGGCCGCTGGCAAGAACGTTGCCGTCCCCGTGCTGTTTCCCTTTGATTTCCAAATAGCTATCAAGGACGATCCCTCACGTGCGCGGACCCACACACTACCCAACCGGCGAGTCTCTCCCCCTTGTCCCTCGGGTGTTCTGGACTCCGAATCCCAAGTTGTTGCGGGTGAACAACCCCAGGTGCTTTCCCAGCTGGTTCCTCGCCGTGATTCTCGGCCTGATACATCCCGCCGGCCACGTGGTCGGAGCGGCCGAGGTGGCTCCTGTTGATGAGCTCCTGAAACGGGGTCTCACGACCAATATGACGTCGGAGGCAACGGCCCGGGCGGTCTGTGCCGCCTGCCACGCTTTCCCCGAACCCGACCTTCTGGACCGGGCAACATGGCTTCAGGAGACACTGCCGCGGATGGCCATCCGTCTCGGTTTGTCCCCGGCGAGCGTTGACACTCACCCCGAATCCGAGCTCCTCAAAGCCACCGGCAAGTTTCCCGCTGTGCCGATGATCACAACTGAAGTGTTCCAAAGCATCGTTCAGTTCTACTCGGCTCGCGCTCCCGAAAAACCACTTCCCCAGGGCACTCGCGGAGAGATCGAGATCGGGTTGCCGGGGTTCGAGCTGGTCAAGCCTCAGGCGCGACGGCGTCCGCCGATGACCACGCTGGTGAAAATTCTGGAATCCGGGCAAGGCGTTTGCGTTGGCGATGCTCAAGCCCAAAGCCTCGATTTCTATTCCCCAACCGGCGCATTGGTCACGACGCTGCAAGTCAGCAATGCTCCTGTGTCGTTTACTCTTCGGGGAGCTTCAGCGTTTGTGTCCATGATCGGGAACTTCTTCCCTTCGGAGAAAAGTCAGGGAGCGTTCGTCGAGCTGGGTCGGGAGGGAGCCCGGTGGGTGCCGAAGCGCAATGTCCTGGATCGCCTCCCCCGCACGGTGGATGCCACTTTTGGGGATTTGAATGGCGATGGCCGGGCTGACTTCGCGCTCTGCATGTTCGGTAACGTACAGGGTCGACTCTCATGGTTCGAATCGGGTCCTGAGGGTCGTTACTCGGAGCACGTACTTCTCGAGAAACCGGGGGCGGTTGGGTGCGCGATTCACGACTTCAACCGGGACGGAAAACCGGATCTCGCCGCGCTCATTGCCCAGGATACCGAGAGCCTCATGATCTTCGAAAACAAGGGCGGCAGGGAGTTTGGGTTTCGTGAAGTCTTCCGACAACATCCGCTCTATGGCCACACGGGCTTTGAACTGGTCGACTTCAACCGGGATGGCCTCATGGATTTTCTCGTGACCAACGGCGACAACGGGGAGTATCCGTCGCCCACCAAGCGTTACCACGGCATCCGACTCTACGAAGCGAAGCCTGATGGTTCCTTCGCCCTCCGTTTGTTCTATCCCATGAACGGCGCGTTCCGAGCTCTCGCCCGGGATTTTGACCAGGATGGGGACCTGGACATCGCTGCCGTCTCCTTTTTTCCGGACTATGACCGCTCCCCTGAGGAGAGCTTCGTGTATCTCGAAAACCGTGGAGCCGGCCGGCTGCGAGCCGCCACATTTCGTGAATGCATCTCCGGACGATGGCTGACGATGGATGCGGGGGATGTGGATGGGGATGGGGATCTGGACATCGTGTTGGGTAATAACATTCGTGGGCCCGGCAAGGTGCCGGATTTCCTGAAGCGCGATTGGGAGCAGTTCAGCACTTCCTACGTGTTGCTGAAAAATCGGTTGAAGTGATCCATTTGGCCATGAGCTTGGTAATCGACAGCAGCGGAGAAGGACGGGTGCGAAAGACTTCCCGGCCCGGCCGTGTTGCCGCGTGGCTTGGGAACTTGTGTTTGACGCTCTGCCTCCTGCTGCCGATCTGGCAGATGGCGGCGGCATCCGGACCCACCCACCTCTCGGTCCCTCTGGCCCCGGCTCCAACAGGCCCGACGAGGCTCACCTTGATGGAGCCAGGACTGACAGGCATCCGGTTCACCAACCACCTTTCCTTGTCGGTGATGGCAACCAACCGGGTGTTCGAGAACGGTTCCGGAGTTGCCGCAGGTGACGTCGATGGGGATGGCCGGTGCGATCTCTTTTTCTGCAGGCTGGAAGGTCCCAATCAGCTCTACCTCAATCAGGGAGGCTGGAAGTTTGTCGATGAAGCCGAAAAGCGCGGCGTGGCGGTCCGGGACGCATACTCCGTGGGAGCGGTGTTCGCCGACGTCAACGGGGATGGTTCTCTCGATCTGCTGGTCAGCACACTGGGCATGGGAGTGCGGTTTTTTCTGAACAACGGGAAAGGTTTCTTTTCACCTGCTGACGGTGGAGGGCTCACCCGATCCCTTGGCTGCACGTCCATGAGTCTTGCCGATGTGGATGCGGATGGAGATCTCGACCTGTACGTGGCCACCTATCGCACCACGAACTTCAAGGACAAGCCTCCGGGGGTGAATCCAGAGGCCTCGTTGGTCGATGGCAAGGTGGTCGTGAAGCCTGCCGAACGATTCACAGCGCTGCCTGTGAGACGCAAGGAGGGGGTCATGCTCATCGAGCGGGGCGAGCCGGACTTTCTATACCTAAACGATGGCAAGGGCAGGTTTGATCCGGTGTCCTGGACGGATGGGCGGTTTGTGGACGAATCGGGTCAGGCGCTCAAGGAACCTCCGCTCGACTGGGGCCTGTCCGTGATATTGCGGGATCTGAACGGGGATGGATCTCCCGACATTTATGTGTGCAACGACTTTTTCTTTTCCCGCGATGCCATCTGGTTGAACGACGGGACCGGCCGATTTCGCGCCGCTAGCACCCAGATGTTTCGAAACATCAGCATGTCTTCCATGGCGGTGGATGTCGCGGACATCAATCGCGATGGCTTCGACGATCTGTTCGTGGCCGACATGCTCAGCCGTGATCACGGAGCCAGGCATCGTCAGCGGGCCAACGTCCTCAAGGGTGAGTTGGAACTCCCCGTCTGGCAGAGCTCCTACCGTCCGGAAGTGTCGCGCAACACGCTGTTCGTCAGTCGCGGCGACCAGACCTTCGCCGAGTTGGCGCAGTTCGCGGGCGTGGATGCGACCGACTGGACCTGGGGCTGCGCGTTCCTCGATGTGGATCTCGATGGCTACGAGGATCTGCTGATCACCAACGGAAACGAACATGATGTTTTGGATGCCGACACCATGCGGAGACTTGCGCAGGAGGGACGCAACGCCTCGGCGGGATCCGGCAACCGCGGTCTGCTGGAGTTTCCGCGCCTGGCGACGTCGAACATGGTATTGCGGAACCGCCATGATCTGACATTCGAGGATCGCAGCCG
>VHDG01000176.1 GCA_016871475.1 Verrucomicrobiota bacterium | reverse complement strand
CGGGTTAGGCCTGTTGGGCATCGTGCTCGCATTGTCACTCACAGGCTACCTGCTGCCCTGGGATCAAAAGGGCTATTGGGCCACACGCGTCGCCACAAACATCGCCGCCATCACTCCGGTGATCGGCCCCGATCTGCAGCGACTGATCATCGGAGGGGCGGACTATGGTCATCACACCCTGACCCGGTTTTTCGCGCTCCATGCCGGCTGGCTGCCGGCCGCTTTGATCGCGTTGATTGTTGGACACATTTACCTCTTCCGACGTCACGGACTGACCGCTGCGGAACCCAGACGAAAAAAGGATGAGCCCTTCTGGCCGGATCAGGTGTTGAAGGATTCCGTGGCGGCGCTGGCTGTCATGGCGACGGTCCTGCTTTCCGTGATCCTGCCGCGCTTCATGGGCTCCGATGGTGAAGTCAGCGGCGAGCTCAGCGCACCCGCAGACCCTTCAGAACAGTTCTCTGCGGCACGCCCGGAGTGGTACTTTCTATTCCTCTTTCAACTGCTGAAGTACTTCCCCGGAGAGAGCGAGGTCTGGGGTGCCATCATCCTTCCATCCTTCGTGATGGTGCTGATCTTCCTCATGCCATTTTTCGGAAAGTGGCGTCTCGGCCACCGGTTCAACGTGGCTCTTTTGGTCTCCATCATCGCGGGGGCCGGACTCTTGACGTGGCTTGCGATGAGCGAAGACTCCCGATCCCCCGAACACCAGCTGGCGATAGCAGCAGCGGAGCGCGACGCCAAACGGGTCAAGATCCTGGCACAAAGCCCTGCCGGGATCCCGAGTTCGGGAGCCGTAACGCTGCTCCGCAATGATCCCTATACACAGGGACCGAAGCTCTTCGCAAAGAACTGTGCCAGCTGCCACCTCTACGAGGGCCACGATGGTCAGGGCGTGAAGCCCAAGGATCCCGCAACTGCGCCCGATCTGAAAGGGTTCGCCACCCGGGAATGGATCGCCGGCTTGCTGGATCCGGAGAAGGTCTCCAGTCCTCACTATTTTGGGGGAACCAGGTTTACCGACGGCAAGATGGCAAGGTTTGTGAAGCGGGAAATTCCAAAGCTCAATGCAGAGGGCAAACAGGATCTCCAGGCAGTGATCGCCGCATTGTCAGCAGAAGCAAGGCTCAAGGCCCAAACCGAGGCGGACACCAGGGATGCTGCCCTCATTGCCAGAGGACGCGAAGCAATCCGCAACAGCACCATGCAGTGTACTGAGTGCCACAGTTTTCAAAAACCCGACGAAGATGCCACAGCACCGGACCTCACCGGATATGGCTCCCGGCAATGGATCATCGATTTTGTTAAGGACCCCGCTCACGACAGGTTTTACGGAAAACGCAACGATCGCATGCCCCGTTTTGGCGTGGATCAGATACTTGATGACACGTCCATCGGACTGATTGCGGACTGGTTGCGAGGCGACTGGTACGAACCCGCCCGGGGAACGAACACAAATGCCAACGCTGCAAACTGAGTTCATCCCCGCACAGGTGGCGGGAAGCAGGCGACTCATGGTTGTTTTGCATGGGCTGGGGGACAGCTCGGCGGGGTATCGCTGGATGCCTGAGGAGATGAACCTCCCATGGATGAACTGGCAGCTCGTCAATGCCCCCGACTTCTACTACGGGGGATACTCGTGGTTCGACATCCAGGGGAACATGCGTCCGGGCATCGATCGGAGTCGCGCCCTGCTCGTGGAACTTCTCACGGACAATCTCGCCCGAGGTTTTAAAACCGCTGACACCGTGCTGTTCGGATTCTCCCAAGGTTGCCTGATGACTCTGGAGACGGGTCTTCGCTATCCGGAACGATTTGCAGCGCTCATCGGGATCAGCGGATTTCTGCCCGACTATGAAAAGGTCCTTGCGGAAGCTTCATCAGCGGCCCGCTCGCAACGGATTCTGGTGACGCATGGCACAAAGGATCCTTTGCTTCCGTTCTCACGGGTGAAGGAAGAAATGATGGCACTCAAATCTTCCGGCATCCAAGTCCAGTGGGTGGAGTATCCGAAAGCACATACCATCCATGGCGCGGAAGAACTGGCCCTTTTGCGGCAGTTCATTGTCGAGTCGTATCCGGCAAAGTAAGCGATCCCGTTGCGAGCTTTGATCGAGGCTGCGCAGCCCAAGCGGGCATAGCCCGGGCACCCTGAAGCGATGGACAACAAACCTGGGCGCAGGCTTTTCGTCAGTCGCTCGCTTGTCGGACGCGCCGCTCGTTGTCCACCCTTCAGGGTGCGCCTTCCTGGGCGAACGTGAGCAACACCAGCAAACGTTCCTTGCAGCGTGCGAAGGCAACCAAGCTCGCATCGTGTGGCGCGCGCGAATGCCCCTATGGATTAACCGCGGCGCGCACCGTCGTCGGTTCATACGACAGAGTGACCACACGGCCGTTTGGAGCTGTTCCTCCAGTCACAGTGCTGAACGTGCCATTCACGGATCCGCCCTCTATCAGCAAGAACTCCTGCCCTGGATTGGGAAGGAATCCATTCACATAGGACAAAGCCAAGGAGCCATTCAACGACACTGCGCCGCTGACTCTCAGCTGATCGCGCTGCGCCCCAGGAGCGAGTCCACCCAGTTCAATGGCAAGACGGCCTGCGGCATCCTGAACGAAGGTCCCCTCAATGGAGAGCAAGCCCGGCGATGTGCCAGGCCGGACCTCTCCTCCGTTCACGACCGAGAAACGGGCGGTCCCTGCACCCGAAAGCCGTGCACCGGCTCCGAGCACCACTGGGCCGGACTCCAGGATTCCATCTCCGGTGATCTGAAGGGTCCGCACCACGGACATTGCCCCCTGCC
Organism: Verrucomicrobiota bacterium; assembly: GCA_016871475.1. GTDB lineage: Bacteria > Verrucomicrobiota > Verrucomicrobiia > Limisphaerales > UBA11320 > UBA11320. The sequence continues at coordinate 4,740 of VHDG01000176.1, read as the reverse complement.
ATCGAGAGCTGCACGGTCCCGCTGCGGGCGCTTGAAACGGTCGGGAATGTCGTTGCATGAAAATTCGTAAGCCCGGTAAAGCTCACCCGGCTTCCTGGATTGTCAGCAAAAAACGCGAAGCGACCTGTACGGATGGACACGACACCACCACAGTCCACAACGCCCCCATTGATGGCATGAATCTCGAGCTTCGGAAGTCCACCGGCTGTCGTGGGTCCCGTAACATCGATCAGATTCCCAAAATCGAGTCTGCTCCCCGCCCCGTCCGCGCGCCAGAGTTTGGGCACCGATACGTTCAGCGACGTAACCCCGGGCAGCGCGATCACCGCCCCACCTTGCGCAAGGAACCCATTCCCTGTGGCATCAACGACCCGGCTCAGGATCGGCGAGAAGCCACGGGCTTCAAGTTGCCCATGCAATAGATGCGTGAGGTTCCGGGTCGAATACCCGGCGTCAGAATCCAGAAGCAGATCCACACGCTCCACACGCTCCAGGAGCGGCAGGGTTAGGACGCCTTTCGCCTGCACATCCACCAGCGACCGGGATGCCGCATCGTGTCCAGCCAATCGCGCCACCGCTGGCATCAACACCTCACTCCCCTGCCCCTCCACCTTGATCGTCCAACGACCGTTGGTCAGCACCGTCAGCGCAGGGAAATCCATACGTCCACCGCGCAGGCTCTCAATCCGAAGGCGGGGTAAGCCCGCGACTCTTAGAGGTCCTTCGGCTTCCGACAACGAAGGGAACTCAATCCGGGCTCCTGCACCATCCGCACTCCAGGTCATCTCGGAACCAGAGCTCGTCTGCCTCACGAGTGCCGGCAGGCGGATCACCGCATTGCTGCGCGCAAGAACCGAGCTGGAATCAAGGTGTAACAAGCTCGGAAGCACCCATGAACCATTCGTGCTGAGGATGGTCGCGCTCACAGCCTGCGTCAGCAGGTTGAGCACCAGCGTGTCCGGACCTCCTACGATCAGGTTCATCCGCTCTGCGGACGCCAGCTTCCCAACCTCAACGATGCCCCCATCTCGGGTCTCAATACCGTGAAAAGTCGCAGGCGCCCCTGCCATCGAAACCACCTCGGGAAGTGACACCCTGCTCCCCACCCCAAAGCTTTCCACATCCACACGCCCCTCCAGGTCAGGCCCGACCACGGGTAACGATACCCACCCGCCATCGATGGCCTGCACTCGAAGCACCGGAGAAAAGAAGAAGACCGTTCGAGCTAGCGGGGCCAGCAGGTCCCTCAATCGGGGCAGATCCAACCGACTCCCCAATCCGCGTGCAGCGAAGGTTTTGTCGGAAATCCCCAGGCCGTTGTACGCCAGGAGATCCGGAAACACCCCGGAGGAGCCTCCTTCGCTAACGAAGCTGCAATCGAGTGCGTTGGAGAAGCCTGCCATGGATACCCAGGCGGCTGGGCCCGTGAAGGTGAAGGTGGTATTGGTCGCGCTGACCACGGTGCGAACCTCGGATCTATGGCCGTTGGTGAAAATCAACGTCGCATTCCGGAATTGCAGGGCTTCCCAGGCGTCCAAACTCTGAACGAGAACACGATTGGTAATGACGACCACCGGATCCGAATTCTGGCGCATCACCAGAACCTGATCCCCAGCACTCGGCACGCGCGGGGGGTCCCAGTTTGCCGGATTGTGCCAGCTGCCATCCACATCCGAGATCCATCGGATCGTAGGAGGGCGGGGAGACACGGTGAAGGGCAGATCAATGCCGGTCGCGAGCACATTCCCCGAAGGATCCGCTACAGCACCAGGAGCCACTCGCAACAACCACGCCCCGAATCGTAACAGCGGTTGCTCGGAAACAAGGGTTAGCAATCTTCCACCCGCACCCAGGGTGACAGGACGCAGCGGTTCCGGCACATCATCCCCACCTCCCAACACTCCGTCGTTGCCGAGATGGATCAGTGTCACTGAGTTCCCTCCAAGCCGGCTGACATCCAACGGCTCATCAAAGGTCAGGGACGGAGTCACACGATCATAAGCTTCGACCCCGGGCTGGGGGAAAGTGGAAATAAGCAACGGAGCCCCATCCGACGGCAGGAGGCGCACTGCGACAGGCGTTGAGAAGGCCACGTTGCCCCCCATGTCCACAGCACGAAGCTGAAGCGCGACTTCTTCACGGCCATCGGAGAGAAGCGGCAGCGTCACTCTGAACTCCCACGGACAGGCTGCGGCGGAGGCCACCTCCTGGCCATCGAGCAGAAGCGAAACTTCCCTCACGAGCCCCTCACTCTGGACCGCAGCGTTGAGGAGGAATGTCCGGCCTTCCGAGATCTGAATTCCCGGGCTCGCCGACTCATCGGGGAAGATACTGTCAAACACCACGGTGGGTGCTCCAACTCCCGGATCGAAAGGTCGGAGGTTCAGCACCTGCAAACCCTCCAATGTATCGGTCACAAACGCCAGGCCGGCATGGAAGGCTATCGCACGACAGACTCCCGGTGTGTCGTGGGATGTCACCAGTCGGGTCGTGTCCGATGGCACCGATGCGTCGTAGAGCGAGACCGCTAGCGAACGGGCTCCGGAAAAACTTGTGATGGCGATCACTTGGTCTTTCCCGTCATGCACCAAATCATGCACCGCAGCTTGAAGGCCTGATGGAGCTCCCAGCACCTGCGGTGATTCAGGCCGGCTAACGTCAACGTGATACCATCCGGAGAACGTTCCAACGAAAGCTCTGTTCCCACAAAGGGACATCTTCCTTCCCGATTCAAGCGGCGCTGCATCGCCAGGAATCTGCAACGAGCCAAGGCTTGCCAGTCCCCCGAAGTAGTCACGTCTGCAGAGCAGATGGGTGGAAGTGAGTATGAACAGCAGCCCTCGCTCCACTTTCACATCATCCACATCCCCCAGATGGATCTCCCTGTGGATCTCAATGCCCGTGGCCATATCCACAACAGCAAGGCCAGCAGAGCCGAGCGCCACATAGGCAAGCCCGTCGGATGCAGCGACAGCGGTCGCATCCGCACCCAGCGAGGTCTGGTGCATAACGCGCGCGTTGGCAGGGTCCGAAACATCAACCACCGCCAACCCCGACAGGCCATCCGCCACCGCAACCCGCTCATCCGAACAAGCCACGGCTACAGCGGATCCCGGAGTATCCACCTGTCCTATCAGCAGGGGATTCAGGGGATTGAACACGTTGAAAATAGCCAGCCCGGCCGGCCCATCAGCCACCAGGGCGCGATCGCCCTGCACACAGACATCCAGAGCCGTGCCTGGCGTGTCCGCGGAAGCGACAATTCCCGTGGCAGCCAACCGCCCATCCACGGGATTCTGCCCCTGTGACACCTCAGCCCCGTCACGAAATCCATCGCCGTCTGTGTCAGGATTCGTCGGATCGGTTGCAATGATGAACTCCGCCAAGTCTCTCAGCCCATCAAGGTCGGTGTCAGCCGAAGTATCCTGACGATAGGTGAACGCGGGCAGTTGGAACGTCTGACTGTCTGAAGCGCTCACATATTCCTGCGAAGCAACTCGAAGCGTCGAAGCGTGCAGCAGCCAGAACGTTCGGAGTGACCAAAGCATCAGGATGGAGTGGCTGGTCGAGGCGAAGAATGTTTTCGCGAGTGACTGCAACACCGGTCTCCGCGTGACGAGGCGATATGGAGATCACCCTGGCTGGAGTTGTACCGGCATTGAGAAGAAGTCGATAAAACGTCGAGGTTGAAGGCAACGGAGCGAGGTAGATCAGAGATCCGTCATCTTTTGTGGATGCAAATGGCAAGGCTGAGCTCCAGGCAGGTGGCGACAGGGTCCGGGTGCTCTGCAGCACGGCCCCTCGGGTAGCGGATGGGGGAAGAGTGATTCGAATCCCGCTCCCGGGAAGAAGTTGAATCGAGAGCGCTGGAGGAGCATACGCAGCCACACCGGCCTGGATCAGGGCACACCCGCAGAGGAGGATCAACAGTTGGGAGAGCTTACCCCGGCGACATACATCAATGGTTTTCGTGGGCTGATGGCACGGAACCTACATCATCCCGAGGAGAATTGGAAAGGCTATGAATCGGGTTTGGATCACAACGATCCGATGGCAGCCTTCCCGGGTGACATCGCTTTCCACCAGGCGAAGGAGAGAAGGGCAGCGAACAGGAGTTTGCAGGGAAGATCCAGCCGGAGACGGAGCCGGGAGGGGATCACTGCCGGTTGAAGGAGCAGCCCGGACAACGCTCCGAAACAAAACCCGGCGACGTGCACCACCACGTCTGACTTTGGGTTGAAGCCAAAGAGAATGAGCAGGAGCAAGGCACAGAAGAAGCCACGGAGAGCGAAGCCTCGCAGTCCCTCTTGTCCTCCCTGCCAGTAAACCCTTTGAACGCTCAGGATTCCAAGGGAGGCCATGACGACTCCGGAGGCACCGAGCCCATGATAAGGCCCCGAGTGGAACCAGAGCCCCGCCACATTCGCGGCGGCCCCAGCGATCGCTGATGCCAAAAGCGCGAGCCCCGCACCCACCGATGCCATGGCCAGGCCTAGAAAGACGCAACCGGTCATCAGGTTCGACCCGAGGTGTTCCAGGTCCGCGTGCAAACAGGTCGCAGTAAATGCCCGCCACCATTCTCCCGCACGAAACAGATTGGAGTTAAAATCGCCCCGGTCCTTCAGGATGGATCCCTGAGCAGACTGCAACAACCACACCGCGCAGAGCAGCACCGCCCAGAAGAAGCACTGCCAGTCATAAACCAGTCCGGTTCCCCGGATGGTCTGTTGCCAGCGTCGA
>VHDG01000175.1 GCA_016871475.1 Verrucomicrobiota bacterium | reverse complement strand
TCGATGGTCAAAGGATCGTGCCCTTTCACCCGGGAGTCTCCGAGGCTCACCTCTGGAGACCCATAGTTCGCCGACCAGACGTAATTCCACTGTTCCGCACTCCAGTTCGCTGTGTCCTGAACGCTCTCGGGCTTCAATGGGGCTGTGAACTGAAGCTCTAGTCCGCCCTGTCGAGCATGGAAGGCCACAGGCCATGTCAACGTCTGCCCGGTGTATCGCACGCGGAAAAACCCTCCGTCGCGAATCCCGGCTGTCTGCCATCCGCGCAGCCCCGCCAGATACAGTTGCCCATCCGCCGGACTGAATCGCGCCCGCATGATGCCGGTGGGAAACCGGAAAGGCAGTTGGACAACTCCGGCTTGCGCCACACCGTCCACCCTTTCCTGCATCACGGTGAACAACGAGGCTTTCCCGTACGACAGGAAAAGCATCGACCCTTCCAGCGGACCCCATTTGCCTCCCTTCACCCAAACCTGGCCGCCACTGGAATTATCCAGGAGTTTCGGGATCCAGCAGATCGGCTGCTCAAAGTCGTTCGAAGGAACTCCCTGGGCCGTCTGAACCATCCCGTAGAATGGTTTCCCCGGCTTCACATAGCTGAGCTTGCTGGTCGGAATGTAATGGCCCTCGTTGTCGCTGAAGGAGACTTCATCGTTGGGACCCACAGCGAGCCCGTTGGGTGCGCGGAGTCCTGTCGCCACCACCTCAAGCTGCGAACCATCCTTGCTCACTTTCAAGAGCGTTCCCTGATGGGGGGATGTTACATCCGCCGGCCAGGGCGCCCCCTTCGCGAAGTAAAAATTCCCGGCGGAATCCGTGTCCAGGTCCATGCAGAACTCGTGGTAGTTCGCCGTGGCAATGGTGTCGTTGTTGAAGTTCTCGTAATAGTCTGCCTCACCATCCCCATTGAGATCTCTCAACCGGACGATGCCATCCCGACACGTGAGGTAAGGAACTTGATCAACGATCTTCACACCCAGGGGTTGAAAGAGTCCGGCGGCAAACCGACGCCACTGGAGCTTGTCGAGTTTGGAGTCCAGCCCGCTCACCACCCATACATCCCCATGAAATGAGCTCACCATGGCGCGGCCGTCGGGAAAAAGGTCCAGGGCGCTGAGGTAGTTCCGGACACCCCAGGGATTCGAGGAGGGTTCGGCGATGTAGTCCACCTGATAGGGGGCCACGTTGGTGCCCACAATCCCCCGGGTGGACAGGTTCGTGGTCCATCGCGGAGGTCCTCCCTGTGTCAAGGCTGCCAGATCGGGAGGAGCTTCACCCGACTGCAGCAGGCTCCTCAACACTCCCCATCGCCCCTTGCCACCGGTCCAGCATGCCACCCGGACCCGGGTCTTCTTTTCCAATCTCGGCAGCGACAACACCAGGCGATCGCCGTTCTGAATTCTCCACTCGGTCTGCCCGGGGCCATGCAGCAGTCGAGCCACGGTCATTTCATCGTTGGCGTGATAGAGCACAGCAGACATGCCCGCCTCCGCGAAAGCGGACCTGCTGGCAGCGGCTGGAGGAGGAGGATTGGCCGCTTCCAATCCGCCGAGTCCGATACACGGATTCCCAGGTCGTCCACCCTCAGCGATCAGCACGCTCATGGCCTGGGGAGTCGGGCCCAGTTCGAAGTTACGGATGAGCACCGAGGATCCATCCCTGACCTCTAATGTTGGCGATTCGAGAATCCGAACTCCCCCGACGGAATAGCTCAGCACCACCTGATTTCCGTGGAGATGAGCCCCGTGATAGCGGGCAATCGATTTGGGCAGAGGCCCCTGTCGATTAGGGCGGGGGTCATCGAATGCACCTGTTATGGACCAGCCCGGGGTGGCGGTGGCTCCGAAACGACCGACACCAGCCACTTCGGCAGCGGTTGGATGCATGACCTGCTCGCGGGAGTTTTTGGGAAAGTTGAGAAACGCGCCCGACCAATGGAGCGACAGCCTGAGCAGCTCCTGGTCATAACAAACGTAATCCGAGTCATTCTCGCCGAGCTTCACCACGACGCCTTTGATCGTGGAGCTCTCGCCCCAGGACTTGTTGAGCACCGTTCCGAAGTACACGGGACCGAAGCGACGCACTTCGGAGTCGGTGAGTTGCGAGAAGGAGTCATCGACGGCCAGCGTCTGGATCAGCGCAAAGAGGGAGAGCCATCTCACAGAGATAGGCGACGAGTGAACACACGAATGAGACATGATTGCGGGCCTCAATGCCGGGATGAGTCTCACGGGTCAACCGAAAACTTCGCAGTCCAGCACCACCTCGATGAAGGGCATTTCAATCCCCAGACTGATTTGAGACCACGGAAAACACTGAAGACACGGAAATAGAACCGGTGTGGTTGTTCCCTCTTTTTCCGTGTCGTCCGTTTAATCCGTGGTCCATTCTTCAGCGCCTAGGAAAAACCAGACGCGGGATTCTGTTCGTAATCGTCTCTGCCGACTTCAAAAGGTGTTCTCGTAATTGGTCCAAGTTCAGTTGATGGGCACTGCCATCCGAAAGGGAGAGGTTAACTCCTCCATCGTGACGGTCCTTTGATGGGTCGATCGCCCCCAGCGACGACACGCCGAGATTCGTGCCATAACTCCTCACTACTCCAGCGGGACCTGGATCGCCCTCCCCCGCTGCAAGCAACTCGTAAAGATGAGAGTCGCCTGTGAGAAGACGGTCCGGCCGAATTTCATCAGCATCCCAGCCGGCAAAATAGCTGAGGTGTCGCGGTTCAGGTGACTGCTCTGTCCCTCCGAAAGGCCGCCTGCCGGATCTGTCGAAGGAATCGCTTCGAATACCGGAGGCATCCCTGAGGCAGAGGAGAGGCGTCGGCATGTTAAGTTCATTTGAAACAGCCCGAAAAGCGTTCAGCACCCCTCCGAAGGACTCCCCAATCTCATGCGCGTCCGGCACAATGCCTCCTTCTCGCACGTGAACCTCCCATGGAAACCTTTCCTTGTGGTCATTCGCCCAGATCCGAAAACCCAGTGATTGTTGCTTGAGATAAGAGATACATCTGATTCTTTGAGCGCGCGCACGCGCATTGCTCAAGGCAGGGATTGCAACGAGCATCACCAGACCGATCGCAGCCACCAGGATTACCACCCCTCAGCGAGTTAAGCCACGGGCACCTGCTCCTGCCTGACTGTTGCGAATTCTCATCTGACCTTCTTCCTACGCCGGGCCATGGCGGGGATCCGGGGCCGATCTCACGATCGTATCCAGACGATAACACTCAATTCCAAAAAAGTCCTTCAACCTCTTATAAGCGTCCGCTGCAGAACTGGACGATACTCCTTCCTGTTTTCTAATTCCCACCAGCAGCAGGTTCCTCGGGGAGTGCCCGGCATCCACAAACTCGATCGCCGTGGTCTGGTAACCCGCAGCCTCCAAAGCCAGCAGCCGCAGCGCGTCCGTCGTCCACTCGGCCATCCGTTCCTTGAAAATCCCGTGACGCAGAACATTTGCGAACGGAGCTGGGTCTGACATCTCAGGCCGCAACGCCTGATGACAACACGGCGACAACAGAATGGCCGCTGCGCCGGCTTGAACTCCAAGCAGGAGTGCGTCGTCAGTCGCCGTATTGCACGCATGAAGCGCGATCAAGACATCGCCCTGGCCGATCTCCGCTGAGGCCACAAGCCCATGCTTGAATGAAAGCTCTGTCGCTCCAATCGACGTAGCCACCTGATTCGCTTGCTTCACCAGGTCCTCACGCATCTCCCAACCACAGACCCGGAAGTCCCGTAATCGACCTGACTGCTTAAGCCAATGCCACACCGCAAATGTCAGATACCCCTTCCCCGCGCCGGCATCCACCACTCGAAGTGGATCGGCTCGCTCCAAGACGGGCGAGAGATGATGCTCGAGCAACTCCACGTATCGAGCAATCTGCCGGTGCTTCGAAGCCATGGAGGCACGTAAAGCACCCGCTGAATCCAGAATCCCCAGCGCTTTCATCCAGTGGGCGCTGCTCGCATCACCCGAGAACGGCTTCCGATGATCATGAGCCCGGTTCGCGGATGCTCGGATGGACGCTGGATGGGTAATGAGTCGTGGGGGCTCTCCCTTCGCTCCCCGCACCCATTGCCAGTCTCCAGCCGTCGTACACAACAGCGCGCTCTTACAAGGTCGCTCGAGCTGTTCCAACATCCATGCATCGAACTCATCCCTGGAAAGACTGCGAGCTTGCTCACGTCCTGAGCGGCGTTCGGTGATACTGAACATCCAACCTTGCTTCAGCTTCACCCATCGGATGTTCTGGCGAACTCCCCTGGGCTCACCCTCCTCCGACTCAGCATGCGAGACCACGATCCGAACAAACGTATCCTCCCGGATGCTTGAGCGAATGGCTTCCAACAATCTCTGGCTCGGGCAACTGACCGGGACAGAGGGGAGGTTCATATGCACAGTTTCATGAGCCGGAACGAACAAACCCTAACGTTCCAGAGTGGCAAGCAGATGTCGGATCTCACTTTCCATCTCCTCGGGGCTTGCCACCGTCCGGGCGATTTCGACGTGCATCAGATCCCGACACCGATCCCTCATCCGGTGCACAGCCACTGCGACAGCATTGGCGGTCATGCCCAACTCCGCCGCGGGAGCAGCATAGTCACGAAATCCAGTGTCGTCGGTGAGGAAGACCTTCAAGACTTCGAACTGTCTGCCTTTGCCGGCATGCTCAAAATCGTCTTTTAACTGTCGTAACACCTGGTCGTAGAGGGTGAGGAACCATTGTCGCACGAACAGCTTCTCGGGAGACGTGTCTGAGGCAGGCTCATTCTGATACCGACCCTCGGCATCCTCGTCGTCCAGGGAAATGATGACCTGCCCCCCTCCACGCTTCTGAGCATTCGCGCGCTTCCGTTCATCGAGAAGAAAGTGATCGAGAGCCGCGAGAAGGAAGGATCTGAACTTGCCCTTGGTGCGGTCGGCCGACCCCAGGTAGTTCTCCTTGAGGATGCGATGAAAAAACTCCTGAGTGAGATCCTGTGCCAAGTCTGGGTCGAAGCCACGTCGCCTGACATGTGCGTAAAGTGGATACCAATAGCGCTTGCACAGGCGTTCCAGGGCTGCCTCGGCCTCAGCCGTGTTGCCTTGTCGCGCAGTCATGAGATTGGTCCACGATGTGGCGCTGAACTGCGCCCATCGTTCACGATCGATTCCTGGTGACTGGTCTTCGTTATCGCCCATAACACGCTTCGTAGCACGGCATCGACGCCTATAAAGAACACCCAAATGCCAAAGGCGAGGAAAAAGAGGGCGCAACGACGAACCTGGGCGCGGGCTTGACGCTGGTCGCAGCAAAGTCGGACGCGCCGCTCGTTGTCCATCGTTCAGGATGCCCGGGCTACGCCCGCTTTGCCGCCGTCGATCAGATCAAGCAAACGAACCGGATTTCACGCACGTCTTCGAGGAAACGTTCCCTGCCGTTGGTCACGTTCGCCCAGCAAGACACACCCTCAAGGGTGGACAACGAGCCACGCGTCCGACAACCACACGACTCACGACAAGCCCACGCCCAGGTTTGTTGTCCACCCTTCAGGGCCCTTCAGGGTGTCTTTCCCCGGGCGTTACCCCCGGCTCAAACAGTCCGGGCTCGTCTTCCGCAATGAACACGGCATCATCCCCCCCTCATGAGCAACTCCCAGCGAGAATCTGTGCCGCCTCCAAGCCCGGATCCGACCGTCACGGATCGCCTCATCCGACTCGAATCGCATGTCGCTGAACTCGAGAAACTGGTGGATGAGCTGAACACCGTCGTGATCGACCAAGGCAAACTGCTGCGAAGAATCTCAAACCAACAGGCTGCCCTGAGCGAATCTGTCCAGGCAGCCGAGATTGAGCGGGTCCGTAACACCCCCTCCAAGCCGCCTCACAGCGTGCTATAACCAGCCATCAGTATCCGCATTACGCTCGCCCACCCATGGATCCACTGGCTGACCTGAAATCCCTCCTGCCTCAGTGCCTGCTCTATGATCAGGTTCGGATCGGGTCCAGACTGGCTGTCCTCCTCCGCCAGGGCGTTGATCTTTCCGGTCGCCGCCGAGAGATCGAGAATCTCAGGGATCGAGCGGCCAACTCCGCCCAGCTCAGAGCGTCCAGACAAGCGCAGCGTCCTCGACCGACCTACCCGGAGCTATTGCCAGTGAGCCAGCGACGCGACGAAATCATCGCCGCGCTGCAGAAGCATTCCGTGCTCGTGATCGCAGGTGAAACGGGATCGGGTAAGACCACACAGATTCCCAAAATGTGCCTGGAAGCAGGACTCGGCGACCTGGGTCGCATCGGATGCACCCAGCCCAGACGAGTGGCAGCTCTGTCCATCTCACGTCGTGTCGCTGAGGAACTCCAGGTCCCGTGGGGTAAGCAGGTAGGTTGTAAGATTCGTTTCGACGACGACACATCGCCTGAGACGATTGTGAAGTTCATGACGGACGGCATCCTGCTCGCGGAAGTTCAGGGGGATCCGAACCTGACAGAGTACGAGGTCATCGTGGTGGACGAAGCTCACGAGCGATCCCTAAACATCGATTTCCTTCTCGGACATCTCAGACAGCTGGTCGAGCGACGGCCTGATCTGAAACTCATTATCACTTCCGCCACCATCGACACGGCTCGTTTCTCGGCAGCTTTTGGTAACGCACCCGTGATCGAAGTATCGGGACGTGTGTATCCAGTCGAAGTTCGTTATGCCCCCATCAACCCGATGGAGGAGGAAAGTGGTGACCAAACATTCATCGATGCCGCAGCCACGGCCATTGAGGACATTCTAACCAGCTCTTCGACAGGCGATGTCCTCACCTTTCTCCCCGGAGAACGGGATATCCGCGAGCTGAAAGACTTGTTGATCACGCGGGGAGTTTACGGGGTCGATGTGATCCCTTTGTTCGGTCGGCTTTCAGGCTCCGACCAGCAGCGCGCTTTTCAGCCTTCAACCCTGCGGAAGATTGTCCTGGCCACCAACATTGCGGAAACGTCGATCACCCTGCCGGGGGTGCGTTTTGTGATCGACTCCGGGATGGCTCGGATCAGTCGTTACAATCCGCGCACGCGCGTGAAGCGGCTTCCGGTGGAACCCGTGTCCCAGAGCAGCGCCAACCAGAGGAAGGGACGTGCCGGGCGCGTGGCGCAGGGCATCTGCATCCGTCTTTACTCGGAAGAAGACTATCAGTCGCGACCTGAGTTCACGCAGCCGGAGATTCAACGGGCCAATCTGGCCGAAGTCATATTGAGAATGAAAGCCGCAGGGCTCGGGGAGATAGAGACGTTCCCGTTTCTGGAGCCCCCTACCCCAGCGGCCATCCGTGGAGGATACGACCTCCTCCGGGAGCTGGGAGCTCTGGATGATCAGCGACAGCTCACCCCGCTCGGCCAGGACCTCGCACGATTGCCCGTGGATCCTACGATTGGCCGGATCGTCCTTCAGTCCAGCAAGGAGAATGTCCTCGAAGATGTGCTGATTATCTCGGCAGGTCTCAGCATTCAGGATCCACGCGAGAGACCCTTCGAAGCCGCGGCGGCAGCGAGCAACGCGCATCGTCAATTCCAGCATTCCGCCTCGGACTTCCTGACCCTGCTC
>VHDG01000174.1 GCA_016871475.1 Verrucomicrobiota bacterium | reverse complement strand
CCCCGCCTTTCTCCTCACTTCTCCGTCGCTCCCACCAGGACCTTGCTCAGCTCTTTTCCAGAGGAACTGGCCGTGTACTTGGCCGAATCAGCCCCGAAAGTCGAGCCGAGAATCCCAAGAAGAGGGAAGAGGGAAGAGGGAAGAGGGAAAAGGGTCTTGAACTTCTCGCGGAGATCACGACGGTGTCCGGCCATACTCTTGTGACACATCATCGCTCTCTCTTATGGCGGCTCGTCGCACGTTCTGTGCGCATCGGCTGGCTCGGCGTCTTTGCGGCAATCGCAAGCCCAGGGATCGCAGGAACTCGTATTGAAACAATCGCGGGCAACGGCCAAGCCGGCTTCTCCGGCGACGGCAGCCCAGCCACCAGGGCGCAGATCAACAACCCCTTCGGAGTCTGCCGGGGACCGGATGGCGCAATCTACGTCTGCGATATGGACAACCATCGCATCCGCCGGATTGCACCCTCCGGCGAGATATCAACGGTCGCCGGCACAGGACAACGCGGTTACACCGGCGATGGGGGGCCAGCCTTGCAGGCGAACCTCAACGAGCCCTACGAGGTCCGCTTCGACACCCGTGGACACATGTTCGTTGTGGAAATGCGAAACCACATCGTTCGACGCGTGGATGCCCGGACACAAACGATTTCCACGGTTGCAGGCCTCGGACGCGCGGGTTTCACAGGCGACGGTGGCCCGGCCACGAACGCCCTGATGAATCAGCCGCACAGCATCCAGTTCGACACCCACGGCGATCTGTTCATCTGCGATATCGGCAATCATCGCGTCCGCAAGGTCGAGATGAAGACCGGAGTGATTCGAACATTTGCCGGCACGGGAGCCAGGACACCGACACCCGACGGGGCGCGGTTTGAAAGCGTGCCGCTGTTCGGCCCACGGGCGATCGACTTCGATCGTGCGGGCCAGCTATGGCTCGCGCTGCGCGAGGGCAACTCCGTTTACCGGCTCGATCCAACCGCAGGCACGATTCATCACGTGGCAGGCACGGGAAAGAAGGGTTTCACCGGGCATGGAGGTCCCGCGAAACTCGCGACGCTTTCAGGTCCGAAAGGATTGAGCATTGGTTCCGATGGGAATGTTTATCTGGCGGATACCGAAAGTCATTCGATTCGGATGATCGATGTGCGCAAAGGTTCGCTCGAATGGGTCGCGGGAACCGGCGAGATCGGCGACGGCCCGGACGGCGATCCCCTTCAATGCCGCATGGGCCGTCCGCATGGCGTTTTTGTGGATGCCGACGGCAGCGTATTGATCGGCGATAGCGAAGCTCATCGTGTGAGGGTATTGCGACGCACGGGATCTCAATGACTCAGGCCAGGTCCCTTTGGGTGGGCACCGCGTCCCGAAGGTCAGGATGGTTCCAGAGGAATGGGACGCGTCAGCCAACCGCACGCGCCTGCGCGCATCGCGTGGATCCAGGAAGTGCCGGGCGGCTCATCCAGCAATCTTCTTGTACGGTTCGCCCTCGTTGAGCGTGGGCCGTTCGGGGCGGCCCTTGTAGTTGTAAACCAGGCCCATGTTGTCGATGCCGAGAAGCCAGAGGATGGTGGCATGCAGGTCGTGAACATGCAGCCGGTCCTCGGTGGCGCGAAGTCCCAGGTCATCAGTAGCGCCGATGGCCTGGCCTCCTTTCACACCGCCACCAGCGAACCACATGCTGAAGCCGGTCGCGTTATGGTCACGGCCATCGCCTTTCTCGCTCATCGGGGTACGGCCGAATTCCCCACCCCAGATGACCAGCGTTTCCTCCAGCAACCCTCGGGCTTTCAGATCGCGGATCAATCCAGCCACGGGTTGGTCCATGCTGGCACAGAGCGCGCCGTGGTTTTTCTCCATTCCGCTGTGCGAATCCCACTTGCTTCCAGCCCCGTGGTAAATCTGCACGAAACGCACGCCGCGCTCGACCAGTCGGCGCGACAGGAGGCAGAGATGTCCCATGTCCGCGGTTTCCTTCCGGTCCATTCCGTAGAGCCGGCGCGTGGCCTCCGTTTCGCCGGCAAGATCCACTGTGAGAGGCGCGGCAGCCTGCATACGGAAGGCGAGTTCGTAACTGGTAAGACGGGCGGCAAGTTCCGTCTGCTCAGGAAAGCGCGCGGCGTAGTTGCGATTGAGCTGGTTGATGAAGTCGATCCGTGACTGCTGCTGCCCCGGAGTGCAGGCATCGGGCGTGTTGAGATTGGGGATGGGCTCGCCTCCGCCCTGCAGCCGGATTCCCTGATACACCGCCGGCATGAATCCGGCCCCCCAGTTGCGCGGACCGTTCACGATCCCCGCCTGGTTGTCCTGCATCACCACGAATGCCGGGAGGTCGCTGTTCTCGGTGCCCAACCCATACGTAGCCCATGAGCCGAGCGACGGACGCCCTCCCAGGACGGATCCGGTGTTCATCTGGCACACGCCGGCGCTGTGGTTAATGCCGTCGGCCCAGCAGGAGCGGATCACGGAGAGATCATCGACGCATTCGGCGATGTGCGGGAGCCAGTCGCTGACCCAGATTCCGCTTTGACCGTGCTGTTTCCATGCACGCTTGCTGGCCAGCAACGGGGATCTGGATTCGCCCATGGAAGTGAGCACGGAGCCAAAACTCTCGGGCAACGTCTGCCCTGCGAGCTTGTTCAGGAGTGGTTTTGGATCGAAGAGATCGATATGCGACGGGCCGCCTTCCATGAAAAGGAATATGACGTTCCTGGCACGCGGCCTGAAGTGAGGATTCCGGAGGGCGAGAGGCGGGGCGGACGGGAGGGTCGCGGCGGACGCGGATGGCCTGGCCAGCAGGCTTTGCAGTGCGACAGCTCCCAGCCCGATGCCGGAACGAAACAGAAAATCGCGGCGCGAGCGCGAGGGTTCGTATCGATGGCAGCGGGGATCAGCGGTGTTCATTCGATGTAAAGGAATTCGCTGCTGTTAAACAGGGCCTGACAGAAATCCGCGAGAGCGGCCTGCTCCGGTGTCACGCTCGTCGTGACGGGTCCAGGTGGGCGATGGAGCGATCGGCCGTGGCCGCTGCTGTCCGCAAGAACGTCCGGCTTGGCTTCAAATTTCCAGTAACCGAGCGTGTTCACGGATGTGGACTCGGAGGACCAAAGCATCCTTTCAGTGGGGAGGGCTGCATCGGAGAGGCGCACATCGTCGATCAACCCGTGGAACGACTGGCGCTCACCACCGGATCGGGCGCCAAGAGTCAGCGGCACGGTGCTGGTCAACGGGCCGACAACGTTATGCTCCACCGTTGCAATCAACAGCGGCTCGTCGTCGTTCGACAGATCCTTGAGCGCAAAAAGCACCCGGCCGGGCGCCTGGGTGGACGCAGGCGTGAAAGCGGCACCAATGAAGTAAGGTTTGTTCATCTGGACGCTCAGGTCCGAGAAGATGGGGTGCTCACGGATGGCGCCATCGCGATGTTTCCCGACCACCTGCAATGCGACAGACAGGGGACGACGTCGCGATTTCTGGCCGGTCAGCCCCAAGGTCCATCCCGGCTCGCTGTTGTCGCCAGACCACTTGGCCGCGATGGTGCGAAGCTGCGCGCCTTCGGAAACGGATCGAGGCACAACGAAACCCTCAATGGTGAATCCACCCACCCATCGCAGCTCGGCGCTCTCGTTGACGGTGAACAGGGTCTGCGCTCCCTCAGGCTCGATGAACGCGGCCTGGCCATCACGGAATGGAACCTTGCCCGGGATAAAATTCGCCTGACCGGAGGCGAGGCGCTTCGGGTCGGCCATCTTTGCGTGCCGCGTCAGGAACTGCTGTGCCGTGGTGACCTCCACCGTCGTGGCTTCACGGCTAAACGCCAACCTGTAGGCGAGACGAATCCCGGCGGCCGTGTCCTGACCGCAGGCCTTCTCCAGGCGCGCGGCAAAGGCGCGGCTCCGGGCACGCAGCATCGCGCTGTTGGCCAGAAGCAGTGACTGCACCGGAGTGGTGGTCGTGTCCCGGGAAGCCGCACTCGTCAGCCACGTCGGCGCATCAAAAACATCCGCCATCGGATCGCGGGTGTTGCGCATGAAGCGCGTATAGATCGTCCGCCGTGGGAGGTCGGGCGTAACGCCTGGCACGCTGTTGGTCACCTCGAGTTCACCGCTCACCGCCAGCATGGCATCACGGATCTGCTCCGCCTCCAGGCGACGCGGCTGCCACCGCCATACCAACCGGTTCTCCGGGTCCTTGATGAGCCCGGCCTGCGTCGCGGGATGCTCGCTGCTGCGCTGGTAAGCCGCGCTGGTCACGAGCAGGCGGTGCAGTTTCTTGGTCGACCATCCGCCTTCGCCCACAAACCAGGCTGCCAGCCACTCGAGCAAGTCCGGGTTCGATGGCTGTTCGCCGAGCACTCCAAAGTCGCTCGTATTCGCGGCGAGACCGCGCCCGAAATGCTGCTGCCAGGCCCGGTTCACCACCACACGGGCAGTGAGCGGATTCTCAGGACGGGTAAGCCATTGCGCAAGTGCGCTGCGGCGGCCGGTGCTGTTCGAATGCGGGGTGAGGCTGACCGGACCTGGATCAACAACCGTTGGGAAACCCGGCTCGATCTCCCCGAGGGACTGCTTCTTCGGGATGAAGACGGCGGGCGCAACCGATCCGACATCGGAGGCGGCCAGGGCGACGGGCAGCGGGGGTGGCTTGTCCTTGTTCCATCTGGCGAGCTCGCGACGCAGGGAGAGAATCTTTTCCTTGTCCTCGCCCTTGAACGTGCGGTCCACACGTTCCGCATCGTAGATGATTTGTCGCCAGGCCAGGGTTGCCAGCTGATGCTCAAACGGCGTGCGCTCGACCGCGGGCTTTCGGATCATGGCCTGAATGTCCTCAGGAAAGCGCTGAATCGCGTTGGTTTCCGACTTATAAAGGTACGGCTTCTCCAGCTCTTCGATCTGCGCGCGCAACTCGGCTGTCTGAGACTCCCAGGCCTTCACCTTCTCCGCATGCGCGGCGATTTCCGCCTGCGACGCCGCGACACGGTCGCCCGGCTGAATTGGCGCGAAAAAGGCGCGCAGCCGGAAGTAGTCCCGCTGGAGGATGGGGTCGAACTTGTGGTCGTGGCAGCGCGCGCACTGGATGCCCATGCCGAGAAACACATCGCCTGTTGTGTCCGTGAGGTCATTGAGGATCGTGTCCCACTGCCCACGCACGTCCCGGGCATTCCATTCGTAAATGCCGTGACGCAGGTAGCCGGTGGCGATGATGGCGTCCGGATCGTTGGGAAAAAGTTCGTCACCGGCCAGCTGTTCACGCACGAACCGGTCGTACGGCTTGTCGGCGTTGAACGAGCGGATGACGTAGTCGCGATAACGCCAGGCATCGGGCCGGTAGTCGTCGGCCCGATAGCCATCGCCGTCCGCATAGCGTACGAGGTCCAGCCAGTGACGCGCCATGCGTTCGCCGTACTCGGGGCTGGCGAGCAACCGGTCCACCAGCCTCTCGTAGGCCTCCGGCGCGGTATCGCTTAGAAATGCGTCCAGGTCCTTCGGTGAGGGAGGCAGACCTGTCAGATCGAAAGTGACGCGACGAATGAGAGCTGCGCGATTCGCTTCCGGGGATGGCTTGAGTTGCTCCGAATCGAGGCGGGCGAGGATAAAACGGTCCACATCGTTGCGAACCAGGGCGTTGCTTTCTGTCCTGGGCGGCGACGGACGTTTCAGGGGCTGGAAGGCCCACCATTGTCGATCCTCCTCGGAGATTGTTGTCCGCGTGCGACGTTTCACGACTCCTGCCTCGGAAGCATCCTCGGGCTGATGCCACGGTGCGCCCGCCTTCACCCACTCCGTCAGAACGGTGATATCCAGATCGGAGAGTTTCCCATCCTTGGGCGGCATTTGAAGATCTGGATCACGATGACTCACCGCCTTCAGCAGCAGGCTTTCCTCCGGTCTGCCTGTCACGATGGCCGGGCCGGTATCGCCGCCGGCGAGGATTGCGGGGCGTGAATCGAGCAGCAGCCCGCCCTTGCTCTTGTTGGCGGCGTGGCTGTGGCATTTGAAGCAATGCTTCTCCAACACCTGGCGGGCCTGTTGGGGGATGAGAGACGAAGATTCTCCCGACCCCGCCTTATGGATGGCGAACGTCAGCGCAACGATGAAAATCGTGGGGCGGATCAAGCGAGCGCATGCTAGGTGCTTCCGGGGGGGAAAGCTACTGTTTGATCGGACTGATCGGACTGATCGGCTTTCCGAGCGGCCCGGGGGGCCTGCTCTTAGTTCGCGGAGCGAAGGATAAAGTACCGCTCCTGCCCTTCGGCAGCCAGGGTCACCACGAAAAACTCCCCCTGCCGAGTCGGCGTTTGGCTCACCCGCGACCAACCTGAGCCGGGTGCCCAGCTCGGCCTCGACCACAGCTGCATGCCGGTCGCATCGGCAGGCCAACGAAGCTGTATGGTGTTCGCTGCCGGACGGGTTGCTTCCAACCGGATTGGGAGCATCGCTTCACCGATCGCCACAATGTTGGCGCTCACCGTCCCCAGGTTTGGATCCTCCGCATCCAACGGCTGAATAAAAAAGTAATCAAGACGGGCCCTGACCTTCGAAGCGGTTGTCGTGATTTCCAACGTGGCCTCCTCAATCGTGTTGGGCGGTGCGTTGTCCAAAACAATGTTGTCGGAACAGGGCACATCCTGGGCCATCAATGCACTGCAAGCCAGCCCGGTAACCTTGTACGAAGCTCTTCCGAAAGTCCGATACTCCACGTCGCTCACCACGATCGAGCCGTTTCGAATGGGCAACAGCGGAATCAAAGGAGGAGTCGCATGACGTTCAATCCGAATGGTCGGAATGTCAGCTGTGACACGACCGAAGAGCAGCCCCAGATCGAGGCGGAAATTTAGAGCCTGGAGGGATCGCATCTTGAAATCCCCCAAACCCGCGAGCTTGGGACCCGCCACGCTATCCAAAGCCAGGGTCACCGTGCCTCCCAGGCGCGTGGTGTCGGTGTCGGTTTGGGAAAAAGCATCAATCGTGACCCGCGCAGTGCTCTCGTTCGTAAGGATGTTGAGCACGAACTCCTGGGCGGCGGAGGATTGCCTGGGCAACAGGGCGATGAAAAACCCGATAAGGAGGAAGAGGGATACAGCGCGCATGGCGCAGACGATGGCCCAAGAACCGGTCAAATCCCAGTCGAAACTTCCGCGCCTTGTGCTGCTGGGCGCATCTCACCTTTTCCGACTCGCGTCCCCCTCTCCTCGCAATCGAGGACGCATGAACCACCCTCTCGACCCTGCAAAGCTAGAAGTCTATCAAACGTCCCTGAACTCGAGTTACTGACTGCACGAAGGAATCCTTGGCATGGAGGACCAAGCGCCGATTACGATTACGATTACGAAGGGCTACTCGCAGGTTCGACACTCCGCTTGCCCCTTGGCAGTGCTTTGGTAACGTCCGCGCGCATGCAATGTCAGCATTGGCTCGTAAAGCAGGAGCCGGAAGCCTACTCCTGGGCCGTTTTTCAAGAAGACGGCCGAACATCCTGGACAGGGGTTCGAAACTTCCAGGCGCGCAACAACCTTCGCTCCATGAAAAAGGGCGATCGGGTGGCGTACTACCACAGCGTGACAGACAAGCAGATCGTAGGCGTCGCCCAGGTCGTCAAG
>VHDG01000173.1 GCA_016871475.1 Verrucomicrobiota bacterium | reverse complement strand
CGTCGCAAGATCAATCATCAAGTCCGGCTTGTGTGTCTGGCGGCCATAGGCCAGCGCGTCGGCAAGAATCACGCGTCCCTCAGCATCGGTGTTCAAAACCTCAATCACCTTGCCGTCCCATGTCCGCACCAGGTCGCTGGGGCGGTAGGCGGATGCCCCGGGCATGTTCTCGGCGCTCGGGATGAGGCCGACGAGATGGATCGGCAACTTCAGCCGTTTGACCGCACGCACGATTCCAAGCACCGCGCACCCACCCATCTTGTCCCACTTCATCTCCTCCATGCGTTCGGCGGGCTTGATCGAAACCCCACCGGTGTCGAAGGTGACGGCCTTGCCGACCACCACCACCACAGGCGCCTTCCTTGCCGCAGCCCGCGACTTCAGCTCGATCAGCCTTGGAGCACGGATGGATCCTCCTCCGACCGCGAGGATACCGCCGAAGCCTTCGCGCCGCAGCGCGCGTTCATCCCAGACCCGACATTCCACACCCACCTCTTTGGCTAACTCGAGCGCCTTTTCGGCCAGTGTCTCGGGGTAGATCACATTCGGGGGCAGGTTGCCCACCGCACGCGCATAGTTGGTGGCTTCCGCCAGCACGCCGCCTCGGGCAAATGCATTTTTCGCCGCTTCCATCGCCCTCGCGCCCACCCAGGCATGAAGGCCCCGCAGAGGGTTCTTCCGGCGGGCGGATGGCTCCTTGAAATCTTCGAAGCGATAAGCGGCAAGCAACACCCCCTCCGCAGCTGCCTGCGCATGTGTTTCGAAACCTTGAAGGTTCAGACAGAATTCCGACTGGCCCAACCGCAAAAGCGCCTTCGCCGCCACCCCGCATGACTGTCGAAATCGATCCGCCATCTCTTCCGCCATCGGTCCCAGCCCGACATGGAGAGTGGGTCGATCACCCTCCCGCACCCAACAAGTCGTGTTTCGGCTTCCGTTGAACTCGATCTCGTTGACCCCCCGGATGCGGGGTGTGCCCTGAAAATGGAATTCAACCATCGGGCAGCTTCTCGGGGGACGGGACACAACACTCAATCGCGGCGAATTCATATCATGCGACATTGAATGAGCAGGGCTGATCGAGTCGAGTTTTCAAAGCATGCGGCCTGCAACTCACCCTGAAGCTCAGGAATATTGGATTCTTCGGCAGCGTTCTTCATCAATGCTCCGCAGCCGGCTACTGGAATCGCAGCCAAAGGGTTTTCAAGTAGCCGGGCTCCTCCTTTCGAATTGGGAAGTCGGGCGGCTGGGGGACGTAGTGCTGTTGGAGAATGGTTCTGCCGTGAGCTCGGGCGGCAGCCAGAAGAGTTTTCACGAAATCCTCAGGGGCAAGCCGGGCGGCATTCGTGGAGGCAAACAGCACGCCGCCGGGTGCCAGAACTCGGATCGCGGCGTCCGCAAGCTTGCCGTAGTCCTGCTCGGCGGCAAACCGGCCATGCTCCTTGGAGATCGAAAACGTGGGCGGATCCAAAACAATCCCATCAAACATCCGTCCACGCCTGGCCCATCGCTTGAGCCAGTCAAATACGTCGCCAAATATGAATTCGTGGTCGCCAGGATGGAGACGGTTGATCTCAAAATTCTGCCGCCCCCACTCCAGGTATTTCCGCGACAAGTCCAGGCTGGTCGTTCGCCATCCTCCCGCAGCTGCCGCGACAGAAAACCCGCAGGTATAGGCGAACGCGTTCAGCAACTCCGGCTTGCGATCCGCATTGGAGACGCCCAAGCGTCCGAACCCCGACCCGACGTGGCCGGTCATCCATCGACGTCGATTCTCCCTTTGATCAAGGAACAGCCCCACGGAATAGCCCTCGGAGAAGCTGATCAAATACTTCAAACCGTTTTCACGGACCTCAAAACGTTCCGCAGAGGGCGTTCCCAGAATGCAATCGGGCGAAGCCTGCTTCGTTTCAGCCACCCCTGGCCGTTTCAACAGGCGCTTGAAGTACACAGCTCGAGGTTCCGCATCGGGTCCGGAACAGAAATCCTGCAGCAGCCGGACCCGGATGTCCTCAGGCGATCCATCTGCGGTTTGGGCGAGCAGGTACGGGCCGAACCGGTCCAGCGAGAACTGGGTCTGATCGGAGTCGATGGTTCCGACGCGGTAGCAATCGGTTTCACCCGGGCAGACACGCCAGGATTCCCGCCAGTCCTGTGTCCCGGCCAACTTCGCATCGATCCTCCAGCCGGGGTCGGAACGGAACTCCACCGGGCTTCCAGAGGAGGGGTGGACAAACCCAAGCCTGGCGGCGTGCAGAAAGAGTCTTGGACCGGGCGGTCCGCCATAGAGTGTGTCGCCGGCGATTGGCATCCCGAGGTAGGCCGCATGAAGCCGGATCTGATGTGTTCGCCCCGTGGCCGGAAACGCGCGAAGCGTCGTATAAGGGCCGGCTGAAGGCCCACCCTCTTCAATCTGAAAAGTCGTTCGAGCCTCCTGACCTCCAGGCAGACAAGCCCAGCGATCTCCCCGTTTGGCGATGGCCGCCTGGCATTCCCATCGACGATCCTTGGACCTCGGAGCAGCCACGCACAGATACTCCTTGGTTACCTGACGTCCCATGAACTGCTCCGTCAAAGACTTGGCAGCCTGGGGTGTTTTCGTGAAGACGATCAGCCCGGAAGTCTCCTTGTCCAGACGATGGACGATGCCGAGTCCTGCCCATCGGGGTTCGCGGTGTCTCAACCAGTCGTAAAGGCCCTCGTTGGCAAATGGAGAGGGAGAGTGGGTATTCCATCCCGCGGGCTTGTTGGCCACGAGCAGATCTTCGTCTTCAAAGACAATCCATGACGGATCTTGCGAAAGGCCGCGAAGTGGCTGACCAACGCCAGTGACCTCGTCTGACATGCGATGGATTGGATGCTCAGCCCGGAGGCCAGGCAAGCGGGCGACCTCCCAGAATGTGGCAATGGAGGTGAGGGACTGACTCGCCTCCATTCCGACCATTGTTAATGACGAGACGGAAACCGTCCGGATGCAGGCCCAGCAGGCTGGCGACATGCGCCGCCTTGAGGAGCAGATGTCCCAGCAGCAGTTGATCATCCGATTTGGCCTCCGCGATCCTTGTCAGGGGCTTCTTCGGAACAATCAAAGCGTGAGTGGGCGCTTGAGGCTGAATGTCGTGAAAGGCGATCAGCTGTTCGTCCTCGTAGATGATGCGAGCAGGGATCTGTCGCAAAACAATTTTCTCAAAGAGCGTCATAGGCCAAATCTGGCGGTGGAATCAGTGGATGCACAACACACAAGCGCCCGATCGCTGCGCGCCCTGCACCCTCAGCCGGAGGTGGGTCACGATACGATCGCTGACCTCCTGGCAGCGGGCGGTCCAGCGTTTGGATGCGCACAAGGCCATGGCGCATTCCCGCAGCCGACGGTAGATCAGCAGGTTTGAGCCTGAGGCCAGACGCGGGGACAGATCCGTCTCGAGCTGTTGGAAGAAGGACAATTCACCGAGGCCCCCGGAATTCTGCTCCACCCTGATCAGATCAACCTCCTCCGGACTGGGGAGGCTCGTCACCTTTCCTGAATCGCAGGCGGCAGCCTGTGAGGGGGGCAAGGACGGGAGGTTTGTCCCCGGAGCCTCCACCGAGAAGCCTTGATCCTGAAGGGCTCTGCCAAGCGCCTCAGCAAACTCGGCGACGGTTACGGCCTGACGGCCCTGTTCGACGCGGAAAAAGTGGAGCACCGCGGCTGCCGCCTCACGGATGATCAACACCTGCTCATGGTCGGGTGGATCCACCACAAGGGAAAACGCCATCTCCTGCGCGGAGCAGGGCATCAGCTCTCCTCCCGCCAGTTCAAAGACCAGGCAATCGCGCCGTAAGAGTATCATGTTTGACCTCGAGCTTTTTCACCTCTTGGACGAAGTCGGTGGCTTCCTCGAACCGACGATAGACGCTGGCATAACGCACGTAGGCGATTGGATCCAGCCCGCGCAACGCATCCATCACGCGCGCGCCGATCTCGCGACCCTGCACCTCCCCATCCGGCCCGCTCGACAGATCATTGATGATTGAATCCACCAACTGCATGATCTGCTCCTCGCTGACCGGTCGCTTTTGGCAAGCCCGACGAATTCCCCCCGCAAGCTTCTCACGTGAGAAATCCTCCCGCCGACCATCTCGCTTCACAACCACCAGCACCTGCTCCTCCACATGCTCATAGGTTGTGAAGCGGTGCAGGCATCCCACGCACTCGCGACGACGACGAACCGTCGCGCCCTCTCGCGAAGAGCGCGAATCGATGACCTTGTCATCAACACAACCGCATTTAGGACATCGCATAAGAAGCCTTAGACCACAGCCTGAAGTAGTCGGCGACAAGCTAGTGCGCGATATGTAGTGGAGTCAAGCAGTTGCCAGCGATATCAGATCGGGGGGCAAACGAGGGTTTGGGAAGTTGCTCGTGCGACAGCTTGGGGGGGTGGCTCCAACGCGGTTCGCGGGGTGTCGGACAAACACCGGGTGTTTTGTGAGAGTCAAATCCATCGTCTCGTGGCGAAGGGATGAGGAGGGCTCAAATGTTTTCAAGGGTTGTAGCCACCCTTGACACCCCCCTTGCCGCTGATACCCTCCCGCGTTCTTCGACTCGGCGGAAGGCACAAGCCCCTGCGATGCGCGGAGATGGGCGGCGGTCAATGGCCGTCCAAAGAACGAAAAACGATTTAGATTCATGAAACGCACGTATCAGCCGTCGAAGGTTCGCCGCCGCCGTCAGCACGGTTTTTTGAACCGCAACAGCTCCAAGTCTGGAAAGACCATTCTCGCCCGACGTCGTCGTCTCGGCCGCAAGCGCCTGACTCCCGTTTAAGACACCAACCGCCTTCAATGCCTGCTTCGCCCCAAGGCTCACAGAAGCTGCCCGGGCGATCTCGCATCAAGGAATCGCGGGAATATGCCCGAATCAAGTCCCATGGACGGCGCTTTGGCACCGGTTCCCTGTTGGTCAACTGGATGCTTGAGCCCTCGTGCTCAAGGTCTCGGGTGGGGATTATTGTGAGTCGCAAGGTAGGCAATGCGGTCACCAGGAATCTTGCCAAGCGGCGATTGCGCGAAGTCTTTCGCAAACACCAATCGCAGCTGCTTCCAAGCCTGCAGCTGGTGATTGTCGCGCGGCCTTCCATCGCCCGGAAAAGCTTCTGGGAGGTCGAGCAGGACTTTCTCCAGGCAGTCAAGACCGCGCAGATACGCTCCGCGCCCTCCGCATCATGATGCTGTTACAAGCAAGTCTTTGCCTAATCGTGAGAGGCTATCAGAAGCTGATCTCCCCGATGCTCGTCGCGATTTTTGGGCCGGCTGGTTTCGGATGTCGGTACCAGCCGACCTGCTCCCATTACGCTCTCGAGGCCCTTCGAGTTCACGGGGCCTGCACCGGAACATGGCTGACATGCTGCCGGATTTGCAGGTGCCATCCCTGGGGCGGCCAGGGATTCGATCCCGTGCCTGCGTCGAACCGCCCCGTTCATCCTTCTGATGTCGGCACTGAAGCCGGCCCCATTTCCTAATGGACCGTAAAGCCATCATCGTCATCATTTGTTCCATCGCGGCGCTCTTGTTCTGGCCCACGATTTTCCAAAAGCTCTACCCGGCCAAACCGCTCCCGCCCGGAGCCGCCCAGGTGACGAATGCAAACGGGGTTGTCACCACGACTTCAACGACTGCCTCGGCCACACTTCCCGCGGCCGTTTCCAATCTTCGAACAAACCTCCCCCTCCCCGCCGCCAAGCCAGCAGGCCCGGAGGAGATTCTGGTTCTGTCCAACGCTGTGGCCCGCTATTCGTTCACATCCCATGGCGGTGCGCTGCGATCCATGGAGCTGCTCGCCTATCCCCAGAACGTGGACTGCGCTTCGGGACGACGCAACGCCGCCGGGCGATCGGGTTCATCGCACGCGAGCCTCAATACCGACGCCCCCGTGTCGGCTCTCTCCCTCCAAGGAGACGGGTATTCCTCCGATCCTTCGCCCTACACCCTGACTCGGACCGCCACCGGAGTTCGTGCCGAGAAGCTGCTGCCCAACGGGTTGGTCTCCGTAAACGAATTCGACATCGGCTCCAACTACGTTTTCAAGGCAAGGGTCCGTCTGGAGAACCGGACAACCTCCCCGATCGTCGCTCCCGCTCACGAGATCAACGCCGGCACGGCGACGCCCCGCGAGCTGGTGTATGACACCACCAAAGTCGGCTTTTACTGGGGACGCGGCTCCTCGGTGGAACACATCACATCGGCCTGGTTCATCAACGCAACCCTGGGGTGTTTCCCGGGAACCCCTAGAACCTTTTATCAGGACGGGGCGAGCAACGTGACGTGGAGTGCGGTGCACAACCAGTTCTTCTCCCTGGCTGTCATCCCATCGACTCCGGCGAACCAGATCGTGGCGCAGGAACTGACGCTTCCACCTCCCTCCATCCAGGATCTCCAGGAACACCCCAGTGCGGTCCTCAAGCCCGTGGGCTACCAAGCCGGCCTGATCTACCCCGCTGTAACGGTTCCCGCGGGTCAGGCGTACGAAAGGGATTTCACCCTTTATGCAGGGCCTAAAGAATACAACACCCTCGCCCGGCTCGGTGCTTCCCTGAAGCTCGACCTGGACCAGATCGTTGGCTTCGATCAGGTGCTCTTCGGATCTTTTTCGGGTTTCTTCGGAAAAATCCTCCTGCTCGCCCTCAACGGAATTCACAAGCTCGGCATCTCCTACGGCATGACCATCGTGGTCATCACCATCCTCATCAAGCTCCTCTTCTGGCCTCTGACTGCAGCCAGCACGAAATCGATGAAGCGCATGCAGGAGCTCCAGCCGCAGATGAAGGCCTTGCAGGACAAGTACAAGGACGACCCGGCCAAGCTGAACCGGAAGATGATGGAGTTCTGGAAGGAACATAAGGTGAATCCCTTCGGCGGATGTTTGCCCATCCTCCTCCAGATGCCTGTGTTCATCGGGTTCTTCGCCATGATCCAGACGGCGATTGAACTTCGAGGTGCCAGTTTCCTGTGGGCTTGCGATCTCACGAAGCCTGACACCGTCCTGCATCTGGCAGGCTTCCCTCTGAACCCAATGCCGCTGCTGATGGGAGTCACGATGATCTGGCAGGCACGCATCCAGCCCATGGCGCCCGGAATGGATCCGATGCAGGCGAAGCTCATGAAGTACATGCCGCTGATGTTCCTCGTGATGCTCTACAACTTCTCGTCCGGTTTGACCCTTTACTGGACCGTCCAGAACTTGCTAAGCATTCTGCAAATGAAGCTCACCCACGTTAACCATAAGAAAGCTGAAGCCGCGAAGGCCTCATCGGCGTCCGCCGGTAAGAAAGCCAAAAGTTGACCTCCCGCGCTGAGCCACTCCTAGAACCCGCTTATGTCAGCCTCCCCAAAATCAACTCTCGAAACCCTGCTCAAGAACCTTGGTTTCGACGCCACGGTCGATGAGCATCAAACCGAGGACGGGCTCCTGCTGGACGTGAAGACGGACGACCCCGGTCGCCTCATCGGCCGCCAGGGACAGGCTCTCTCAGATCTGCAATATGTCCTGAATCGAATGCTGTTTCAGGGAGACGACAGTGTTCCCCGAGTGACGGTGGACGTCGGTGGTTACCGCACACAGGCCCGCGA
>VHDG01000172.1 GCA_016871475.1 Verrucomicrobiota bacterium | reverse complement strand
GAAAACCACTCGTTCCAAGCCGAAGGCGGCTTCAGGAACGTCCCGCGTGGTCGCGGCGCGCAGTACGCGCAAAGTCGAGTCTCAGAAGCCCTCCGCGCCCAAGCCTGGTTCTCGGAAGGCCCCGTTTATCCCCTCCATCCTTCTTGAGGGGGATCAGCCGCCTCTGCCCTCCCGCAGCGGCCCGGGTGATCGTTATGTTTTGGGCGCATCGGATATCGGCGCGCCCAGCCAGACATTGGACAACGTGCTGCCCGAGGCCTATGGGACGAGGAAGATACTCGTGTTCGCCCGCGATCCGGAATGGCTCTACGCGCATTGGGATTTCACTGAAGAGCAGCTGCGGGAGTGCAACGCCAAGTCAGCGGATCGACATCTTATTCTCAGAGTGCACAAGGAGGAGGTGAGCGAGGTTCCCTTTGCTGAGATCCACGTTCACCCCGAGTCGCGTCACTGGTTCATTCACACAGCCCAACCAGGGGTGCGCTTCATGGTGGAGCTGGGGTACTACACGCGTCAGAGGCGATGGAAGCGAGAGGCTTTGTCGGCGGTGGCCCTGACGCCTCCGAACACGATGTCGGAGGATCATTCCGTGAGGTTCGCCACCCTTCCCATGGATGTCTCGATGCGTCAGCTTGTGGGAATTGTTAAGCAGGCACTTCCCGCGAACCAACCGCTAGTGGATGCGCTTCAACAGCTAAGGGACACCGGCCACTCAAGTCTGCCGGGGCCTGGGCCCATCGCTTCGAGCGTTTGGACGCCCGAGCAGGATCGCGCGCTGGCTGAGGTCCTGTCGATTGACTCCGTGCGACGTGTCTGGGTAGGGTCGCTGGAGATCACTGAGCTGGTGAAGATGCAAATCGCGCGTGAGTTGTCATCAGCCGCGGCAGCCGGTTTCTCCCTTCCTTCAAGCCTGGAGGCGTCATCGCTTTCCAGTCCGTTCGGAGGAGCGGGGGAGCGGCGCAAGGGCTTCTGGTTTAACGTCAATGCGGAGTTGATCATCTACGGGGCGACAGAGCCAGATGCACAGGTCAGCATCGGAGAACGCGTGATTCAGCTGAGAGCCGACGGCACATTCAGCTATCGATTTTCTTTGCCGGATGGTCAGTACGATCTCCCTGCGGTTGCGGTGTCGAATGACCGAACTGATTCACGTTCTGCGGGCCTTCGTTTCAGTCGTCGCACCGATTACCAGGGACATGTTGAGGCTCATCCCCAGGACCCGGCGCTGCGCCCGCCGGTCCCGGCTAGCGTGCATTGAATCGGGCCTTTTGGAGGCGTGTTTTGATTCCACAAGCGCGCAGCAGGCGCCAGCCCTTGGCTGCTTCGATCCCTGCGAAGATTCCTGAGATGGCCAGAATGGGGGGGCTGCAGCCGGGCCACGCGAGGACCTGGAGTGATACAGCGATCCGGGTGCGGATCGGGCGCTTTGCTGATGGATGTTCCGATTGGAAAGCCTTCTGTTCGATCTGGCTCTGGCCTGTGGTTGGAAAATGGGCAGGCGGGGAATGAGGTTCAGCCAAGCTTTTGGCGAGGAGGGCTGCGGTCTGGTTCAGATCCGCTGATTTTCCCAAAAACCCGTTGACATGTGTTTTTCTCTTTCCTATTTTTCGCGCCCAGTCATTGGCGGGCGAATCGGATAATGATGCAGCCCTTGAGCCTTCTTCGAAAGAGGACAGGCCCGGGGTTGTTGCTTTTTTTTGGGTGAGAAAGGCTCCGAACTGATGCCAAGCGCTGGATATTGGCGCCCATGTAGCTCAGTTGGCAGAGCACGTCCTTGGTAAGGACGAGGTCATCAGTTCAATCCTGATCATGGGCTCCAGCTGAACAATTTGGTGTAGCAACAAGAAAACGACAAACAACAGAGAACAGGAGACAGCATGGCTAAAGAAAACTTTCAACGGACTAAGCCGCACGTGAACGTTGGTACTATCGGGCACGTCGATCATGGCAAGTCCACACTGACCGCCGCAATTGTTGCGGTTCAGAACCGCAAAGGCTTGGCCCCCGCGATTTCCTACGCGGACATCACCAAGGGCGGAACGGTTCGCGACGATTCAAAGACCGTGACCATCGCAGCCTCCCACGTTGAGTACGAGAGCGGCGCCCGCCACTATGCGCACGTTGACTGCCCCGGCCACGCTGATTATGTGAAGAACATGATCACGGGCGCGGCACAGATGGACGGCGCCATTTTGGTTGTTTCCGCGGCTGATGGTCCGATGCCTCAGACTCGCGAGCATATCCTGCTTGCCCGCCAGGTGGGCGTGCCAGCAATCGTGGTCTTCCTGAACAAGGTGGACCTGGTTGACGATCCGGAGCTCCTTGACCTGGTTGAGATGGAGATCCGCGACCTGCTCACCAAGTATCAGTTCCCTGGTGACAAGACTCCGATCATCCGCGGTTCTGCCACCGCAGCCCAGGCGGGTAAGCCTGAGGGCGAGAAGGCGATCGCAGACCTGCTCGAGGCGATCGACACCTTCGTCCCGCTTCCTCCCCGGGAAGTGGACAAGCCGTTCCTCATGTGCATCGAGGACGTGTTCAACATTGAAGGTCGCGGCACTGTCGTGACTGGCCGTGTTGAGCGTGGTGAGCTGAACAAGATGTCCGAGGTTGAGATCGTGGGGTTGCGCGACACGCGCAAGACCACCGCGACGGATATCGAAATGTTCCGCAAGTTGTTGGACAAGGCGACTGCGGGCGACAACGTCGGTGTGCTGCTCCGAGGCACCAAGAAAGAGGAAGTGGAGCGTGGAATGGTGCTGGCCAAGCCTGGAAGTATCAACCCGCACACGGTCTTCAAGGCCGAGGTATATGTTCTCACGAAGGAAGAGGGCGGCCGTCACACGCCGTTCTTTACCAACTACCGACCCCAGTTCTATTTCCGCACGAGCGATGTGACCGGCACTGTGGCCTTGCCTGCGGGTGTGGAGATGGTGATGCCCGGCGACAATGTTTCGGTGGAGATCAACCTGATCAACCCGGTTGCCATGGAAAAAGGCCAACGCTTCGCGATCCGCGAAGGTGGTCGGACCATTGGGGCGGGTCGTATCGTGGAAGTCACCAAGTAAGAAACTCATAACTAGTACTTGATCTTTGGGGGGAGGGCACTACCCTCCCCCCTCGCGCTCGACAGGTTCGGCTCGTTTTTCAGCAGGTCGGCTGTCGTGAAGGGCGTTAGCTCAATTGGTAGAGTAGCGGTCTCCAAAACCGTTGGTTGGGGGTTCAAGTCCCTCACGCCCTGCCAGCCATCAACAGCGATGGAGGGGTGGCAGAGTGGTCTATCGCGACGGTCTTGAAAACCGTTATGGCTTAACCGCCATCGGGGGTTCGAATCCCTCCCCCTCCGCCAGCGTATAAAGTTTACTGTGAACGACATCACAAAATTGGCAATTGTCCTGGCCGTCGCAGCGGTCGTTTTCGGCATTTTTTGGCGAATGGGTTACTTGGTCCGCATCACCAAGTACATCGATGAAACCAAGGAAGAGCTGCGGAAGTGCACTTGGCCGACTTTGGACGAGCTTAAGGGTTCAACCATGGCCGTCATGGTGGCTCTCTTCGTCCTCGGAGTGTTCACTGTGGGAATCGATTTTGTGATTCTCCTGGTGATTAATGGTCTCACCAACATCAACAAGGCCGCGTAACGCAGCCGAACGGAATCATCGCCATGCGCAGCCAGTGGTTCGTCATTCATACTTTGGCCGGTCAGGAGCAGAAGGTGAAGGAGAGCCTCGAGAAGAGGATCAAGACGGAGGAGATGTCCGAGTTCGTTCACGAGGTCTTGGTCCCCATGGAGCGTGTTGCCGAGGTTCGCAATGGCAAGAAGTCCGTCACAACCCGCAAGCTTTACCCTGGCTATGTGTTCGTTGACATGGTTCTGCTGGATGAAGCAAACAGGGTGATCGAGAAGCCATGGTATTTCGTTCGTGAAACGCAGGGAATCATTGGTTTCGTAGGCGGGGAACGGCCTACCCCCACACCCAAGGACGAGATCGAGAGCATCAAGATGCAGGTCTCTGAATCGGAGGATACCGAGCGTCCGAAGGTTGCCTTTAATGTGGGCGAGACGGTCAAGGTGAATGATGGGCCTTTCCTGAATTTCAGCGGCGTCATCGAGGAGATTGACCCTGACAAGGGCAAGCTCAAGGTGACGGTGAACATCTTCGGTCGCAATACTCCCGTGGAACTGGAGTATTGGCAGGTTGAGAAAGCCTGAAGAGTCGGTATTTCATTCGGATTTCAGATTTAAGTTATGGCTAAGAAGAAAGTTGGCGAGATCAAGTTACAGATTCCTGCAGGCCAGGCCAACCCGGCTCCCCCCGTGGGGCCCGCGCTGGGTCAGCATGGTGTGAACATCATGGCCTTCTGCAAGGAGTTCAATGCTGCCACCAAGAGCGATGCAGGCCTGGTTATTCCAGTGGTGATTTCTGTCTATCAGGACAAGTCCTTCACCTTCATCACCAAGTCGCCACCTGCCTCCATCCTCCTCAAGAAGGCTGCCGGTGTTGCCTCCGGCTCGAAAACCCCCAACAAGGACAAGGTTGGAAAGGTCACTCGCAAGCAGGTGATGGACATCGTGAAGATGAAATACAAGGACATGAATTCGGCCAGCGAAGAGGCTGCCTTCCGCGTCATTTCAGGGACCGCCCGCAGCATGGGCATCGAGGTTATTTCCTAACTGTTCCTTAAACCCAAAGCGGGAGAGCGAATGCTCGCATGAACCGCGCACAAACAAATGCCGAGTAAGCGATATAAAAAAGCCATGGCCCTGCTTGAGCCGGGCAAAACCTATAACCTCAAGGCTGCGGTTGAGAAGCTCGCTTCTTTCCCGAAGGCCAAGTTCAACGAGACGATCGATCTTGCGTTTCGCCTCGGCGTGGACCCCCGGCAATCAGATCAGATGGTTCGAGGGACGGTTCCGCTTCCCCACGGCAGCGGCAAGACCGTTCGAGTTCTGGTCTTCGCAAAGAGCGGACAGGCAGCGGATGCCGCAAAGGCCGCCGGTGCTGAGTTCGTTGGGTTTGATGACATGATCAAGAAGTGCAACGAGGGCTGGGCGGACTTCGATGTCGCCATCGCCACCCCCGAAGCAATGACTGAGGTTCGCAAGTTGGGCAAAGTGCTCGGGCCTCGAGGGCTGATGCCGAATCCCAAAACCGGGACCGTCACCGACGACACGGCCAAAGCAGTGAAGGAAGTGAAGGCAGGTCGCGTGGAATACAAGACGGACAAAGCGGCCAATGTTCACGTCCCCGTCGGGAAGTTGTCATTCAGTCCAGCCCAGATCCATGAGAACGCGCGCACTGTGGTCGAGGCGGTGGTGAGGTCCAGGCCTTCAAGCGTGAAAGGGACTTTCGTTCTCAGCTGTACGATTTCGTCAACCATGAGTCCCGGGATCTCGGTGGACATCAAAGAGTTCCTGGCAGCCGTCTGATCACTGAACATTTCAACCTGATTTCATCATGCGTGCTGAGAAGAAATATATTAGCGCCGAGTACATCGGCCGTCTGAACAAGTCCCCATTCTTCATTGTGGTGGACTACCAAGGGCTCCGCGTGGGTCCCATGACTGAGCTTCGCAAACGCCTGCGAGGCGCGGGCGCGGAGGTTCACATCGTCAAGAACTCCATCTTCCGCATCGCTGCGAAAGAGGCTGGTGTTGCGGAATTGGGCGGGCCCCTGGCCGGCCAGACCGCCGTTGTAACCGGCACCAAGGACGCCGCGGCCGCTGCGAAGGTCATCAAGACGTTTGTCGCGGAGTTCGAGAAGCCCAAGCTCAAGTTCGGCTTTCTGGGAAGCCAGCGCATGGAGGCGGCTGAACTGAATCAATTGGCCGATCTTCCGTCCATTGATGTATTGCGGAGCAAGTTGATGGGGTTGCTGAACACTCCCGCCACCAATCTCGCACGCATCATCAACACGCCGGCGACACAGCTCGCTCAGGTCATCAAGGCCAAGGCGGAGAAGGCGTAACTACGCTTTCTCGATCCAAGAATTTCACCTGGTCCGAGGGGACCGGGTGATGCAACAAAACAAAGTAAATCGTCGGTCTGCGGGCTGCGGACTCAAAACGACCCAGGCCTGGGTTGACGACGACACTCAAGAAAGAAACATATGTCAGACATCGCTGGATTAGTTGATCAGCTCAGCAAGCTGACCGTGGTGGAAGCCGCGGACCTGGTTAAGAAACTCGAAACCGCCTGGGGAGTCACAGCAGCCGCGCCTGTCGCAGTCGCTGCCGTCGGAGGTGGTGCTGCCGCTGGTGCAGCCCCTGCCGCCGAAGCCCAGACCACGTTTGATGTGATCGTGGCCTCGGTGCCTGCGGACAAGAAGATCGCAGTCATCAAGGTGGTTCGCGAAGTGAAGGCCGGCCTGGGCCTCGCTGAAGCGAAGGCCTTGGTTGAAGGCGCACCGAAACCCGTGCTCGAAGGGGCTAGCAAGGCTGATGCCGAAGCTGCCAAGAAGAAGCTCGAGGAGGCTGGCGCCAAGGTCGAACTCAAGTAAGTCATTTCAAACGCGCCGGGACGATAAGCGGTCTTGTCGTTCCGGCGCTGTCCAAAGGGAGTCCAACTCCCTGAGAACAAACAAAGACCGCCTGATGATTAGTCTGCAGCCGTTTGGACAGGCAAGTTTTCCGGCAGATGAGCCGGAATCCTTGCCTTATGTCATTGAACAAAACCAGAGTCCGGCCGGTTTCCGGACGATGTTGAGGAACCATAAATGCCAGCCAAAGCGAGTGAGCGTATCAACTTCGGCAAGATTAAAGAGATCATTGCCCCGCCCAACCTGATCGAACTGCAGACCACCTCCTACAAGGAGTTTCTGCAGCTGGATGTTTCGCCGTCGAAGCGAAAGAACAATGGGCTCGAGGCCGTATTCACAGAGGTGTTTCCCATCGAAAGCTATGATGGGAAGTGCGTCCTGCAATACGACAACTATGAGATCGGCGAGCCCAAGCTCGACTGGCTCGAGTGCCTTCGGGAGGGAATTACATTCGGCGCGCCACTCTATGTAACGTTCAGGCTGAAGGAGGAGAAGGGCGCTCGCGAAGAGAAAGTCTTCATGGGTGAGCTCCCCCTGATGACGCCCCAGGGCACCTTTGTCATCAATGGGGCCGAGCGCGTCATCGTCAGCCAGCTCCATCGCTCGCCAGGCCTCGCATTCGAGGAAACCATCCATCCCAACGGCAAGAAACTTCACTCCTTCCGGATCATTCCGGACCGTGGCTCCTGGTATGAGGCCCAATTCGACACCAGCGACCTGCTTTACGTTTACCTGGATCGCAAGAAACGCCGCCGGAAGTTTCTGACCACCACATTTTTCCGGGCGCTCGGCTACGGATCAGATGCCGAGATTCTCCAGCTCTTCTACGACATTGAGGAGCTCACGATCCGGGAAGCAGAGAAGCGCGAAGACCTGCAGAACAAAGTGCTCATCGAGGACGCTGTGGACAAGGACAAGGATCTTGTCGTCGCCCGCGCCTTCGAGCCTCTGTCCAAGGCTGTCGTCAAACAGATCGGCGAGCTCGGAACCACCAAGATCCGGGTCGTTGATACCTCTGTGGATGACGGCATTGTGATCAAGTGCCTCAAGAAGGATCCAACCCGTAACGAAGAGGAGGCTCTCAAG
>VHDG01000171.1 GCA_016871475.1 Verrucomicrobiota bacterium | reverse complement strand
TGAGGGAGGTGAAACGGGAGAAATCACGAATGGCGGTCTCCACTTGGGCTGCAAGCTCGCGAGTGGGCTCCATGATCAGGAAACGCGACTTGCCCTTGGGAAGGTCCAGAATCTTGGAAAGCATCGGAAGCGCAAAGGCCGCCGTCTTACCGGTCCCAGTCTGGGCGCTGCCGATAACATCACGTCCCTCCATAATGAGGGGGATTGCGCGAAGCTGAATCGGGGTTGGTTCGACATAACCCATTGCTTTCACCCCTTCCAAAATGGGCGCAGCCAACCCGAAGTTGCCAAATGACATGGGCATAGAAATGCCATGCGCCCAACCGGATGGCCAGCCCGGATTTGTTCCCTCTCCAAAATCAGGCCTAAAGTTTTCATGATTTTTGCCGCTCGGAGACACGGATGCCCTGCTCTCGCGGTCTCTCTCCGCCGGTGAGGGCACCATGAAAAAAACATCTCTGAACTGCACTATGAACACCCGATCACTCATGGTTCCCTTAATTGCGCTGAGCCTCACCCTCGCTGGCTGCTCCTCGCCCAAGACGCCTTCAAACCAGGCTGCCACCCCCACATCACATTCAACCTTTAGACCACTTCAGGCAGCTCAAGGCCCGAGCAAAACTACAAAATTCTCTCCACCAGGACCGATGAACGTCAGAGAGATCCTCCTGAACGGACACAAGCCGGTAGATCCACCCAGCCAGATCAGGTTGGTTTCAGTCCAGGCCGACGAGACCACCGTCATCCGGACGCGTTCTGGAAAGATGCTCATGGGCAAACCCGGAGCCCGTTTCACGGTGAATGCCTCCAAGGGTCGGAAAATCCAGCTGCTGATGGCTTCGCCTCAACAAGGAGAAGCCTTGTTCGAGGAGCGCACAATACCCGTACGACCCGTCGCCAACAGGCTGGAACCACGCTGAGAGTGAACCACAGTGTCCAGGAAGCCGGCGGTCAGACCCGTGGAATTGGAAGGGAATGAGTAACCGCGTCAGGCGCCGTCCTTCGGAGGAGGCCGAAACCGGGTGAGAACGAAGGAAGCAATAATGGACGTGAGAATGATGCCTGCCACGATTTGAAGGGAAACAAAGGTGGGAATCTCAAACCAATGTTTGCCCATCATCTTCGCCCCAATAAACACCAACACGAGGGACAATCCGAACTTGAGCAAAGTGAAATAGGCAATGGCCCCAGCCAGCACGAAATAGAGCGACCTCAGACCGAGAATCGCGAAGACATTGGATGTGAAAATGATGAACGGATCGGTGGTTATTCCGAAGATCGCAGGAATGCTATCGAGGGCGAATACCAGGTCCGTCGTCTCGACCATGATCAATACGATCGCGAGAGGAGTCAGAAGGACGCCAGCCCCATCGCGGGTCATGAACTTCTGGCCTGCAAACTCCGAACTGACCTTGAAGAACCTGCGCGCAAGACGGATGACAGGATTCTTCTCAGGATCCACACCGTCATTGTTGGTGAAGATCATCTTGATCCCAGTGAACACCAGGAAGGCACCCAGAACGTAGAGCAGCCATTCCCACTGTTTCACCAATGCGGCCCCTGCCCAGATCATCACGCCGCGCATGATGAGCGCGCCGAGAATGCCCCAAAAGAGAACACGATGCTGGAACTGAGTGGGGACCTTGAAGTAACGGAAGATCACCGCGATGACGAACACGTTGTCCATGGACAACGATAGTTCGACGATATAGCCGGTCACGAAGAGCCCAGCCTTCTCGGGCGTTTGGATCTTTACCAACAGCCCGGCGAAACACATCGCCAAAACAAACCAGGCAGACGTCCAGCCCAACGCTTCGCGAAAAGTGACAACGTGAGCCGACTTGTGGAAGACGCCTAGATCAAGCGCCAGCAAGAACAGGATGACGCCAATGAAGGCCGCCCAATGCCATGGCGTGATTGCAAACTCGGCAGGCATTCCGAAGTTCGAAAGACCTCAAGCCTTGCCTGGGGCTGCGGCGGCCATGTCCGCACCTTCAAGATTCGTAACGGGGGCAACCGCCATCTGGGGACGCTGCCCTTTGTGCCACCAAAGCACCAGCGCGCTGGCTATGTAAATACTTGAATAAGTGCCGGTGATGATTCCAACAAGGAACGTAAAGGCGAAGTCGTTGATCGCTCCACCGCCAAAGAGATACAGGGAGGAGGTCGCAATAAAGACGGTTCCAGAAGTGATGATCGTTCGGCTCAGTGTTTCATTCAGCGCACGGTTAATCAGCTCGGTGAAACTCCCACGAGCACCCAGTTTCAGAATCTCGCGAATACGATCAAAAATGACGATCGTGTCGTTGATCGAGAAACCAATGATGGTGAGGATCGCCGCAACAAAAGTGGCATTGAGCTCCCTGCCCGCGAGACAATAGATGCCAAAGGTCATCAGAATATCGTGAACAATGGCAACAACGGCACCCACGGCGAAAGAAACCTCATACCGAAACGCCACGTAAACCAGGATCAAGAACAGGGATGCAAGTAGTGCCAGAAGCGCCTTTTGAAGAATCTCCCCGCCGATCGTCGCTCCCACCTTGTCCAATCCAGCCCTCTCAAACTTGGCTGCAGGGAAAGCTTCCTTGAGCGCAAGCTCCGCCTTCTCACCCACGTCCACAGCGGTGGTGAGACGAAGAGTTTCGGAAGCAGTCGCAGCAACCATGTCCTGCTGATACTGGAATCGAGGATCCTTGAAGCCTTTCTCCTCCAAAGTCTTGGTGAGCTGTTCGACCGGTACTCGCGCCGCAGGATCAAATCGAAGCACCAAACTGTCACCGCCAGCGAAATCGATGCCCATCTGCTTCTTTCCAAAACCTGCACCAATCAGGATGACCGCCCATGACAGGGTGAAAGCAACCTTCGCATAACGCATGAAATCAACATTGGTGCCCCTGATGATATGCAGCATGGGCAGGCTCTTGATGAGATTCTTGGCAACGAGGAAGTCGAAAATAAGCCGTGTGATCACGAGCGCGGTGAACATGCTGACCAGCACGCCGATCGTCAGCGCAACACCGAAGCCCTTCACCGGGCCAGTGCCGAGTTTCATCAGGATCACTGAGGCGATCAAAGTCGTGAGGTTGGAATCAAAGATCGTCCCAAAAGCCCGGTCATAGCCGGCTGCAATGCCGCCTCGCAGTGATTTCCCCTTGGCAATCTCCTCGCGAATACGCTCGTAGATGAGCACGTTGGCATCCACAGCCATGCCGATGGTCAGAACGATGCCCGCAATGCCCGGAAGCGTAAGGACCGTGCCGAACGAACACATCACTCCGAGGAGCACCAGGATGTTGGCCAGCATCGCAACATTCGCCACAACCCCGGCAGCCAGATAATACACCAGCATGAAGATACCCACCGCGATCGTACCCCAGATGGCAGATCGAACTCCGCTGGCGATTGTGTCCGCTCCCAAGGAAGGATCCACCGCCCGTTCCTCAAGTATGCTCACAGGCGTTTCGAGCGGGTTCTCCAGCGTGTTCGCCACTTCCAGAGCTTCCTGAAAATCGTAATCCCCGGTGATCTCACCACGTCCCCCCTCGATGGGCTCATTGATCCGGGGTGCCGTCACCAAAACCCCGTCGAGCACAATACCCAACAGATGGTACTGGTTGTCTTTGGGCGAGTATTTCCGCGTCAACCGACCAAATTTCTCCGCTCCTTCCGCATTGAATTCGAAATGGATACCCGGTGCTCCCGTCGCGGGGTTGCGGAAAACTCCAGCTCGCGTGATGAACTTGCCCGTAAGACCTTCCTCGGGCTGACGACGAACCAGATGATAGGTCGTGGTCTTGGAACCATCGTCGGCGCGTGAAGTCATTGCCAAACGCTCGTAACCCGGAGCACTCATGCCCTGAGCAACGAACTCGGCACTTTGATCGTGGAGCATCCGGAACTCAAGGAACGCCGCCCGCGACAATTGACGCCGAGCGCTGTCCCGATCCTCTTCGGACAACCCTGGCAGCTGAACAAGAATCCGGTCGTTGCCCGCTGGCTGAATCAGTGGCTCCGCCACGCCAAACCGATCGACGCGGCGCCTCAGCACCTCCACAGCCTGATCCATGACCTGCTCCCGCACCTGATTCGTGTCGATCTTGCTCGTGTCCATCCCCATGAGAAACGAAGTCCCGCCCTGAAGATCCAGGCCCAGCCGGATGCGACCCGCGGCCTCCCGCTGCAAACGCCCGAGAATGTAGGAGGAAGGATTTCTCTGCCCGTCAGACTTAAACATCGGGAAGTAGCCGATGATGTTGTTGGTGCCCACGGCATCAAACAGGTTGCCGTAGGTACGAACAGCATTTGATTTATCCAACTCTTTGGCCCGGGTCAGAATGTTGGTGAAAGCCGCATCCTTGTTCCTCGCACGCTCCTCAAAGTGCGAGATCAGGTTCTTTCCCTTCGGGGGATAAAGCTCAGAACCGGCCCAGCCGAGGACAAAAAGGACCAACAGTAATTTCCAGAAATGATTTTGGGTCATGAAAAGAAGGGGGGTCGGGATCAGGATTTCGCGTCCGCTGTTTCACTACGCCGTTCGGTTACCTCAGAAACTGCAGTCTTCATGACTTCCAGCTTGGTACCTTCAGAACGAATGGAGACGGTTTTCTCATTCACATTAACCACCGTCCCCACAATGCCGCCGTTGGTGAGGACCTTGTCGCCGCTTCGCAGATTCTTGATCAATTCCTCAAGCTGCTTGGCGCGAAGCTTCTGCGGACGGATGAGCGCGAAGTAAAACAGCGTGCCCATGATTCCAAACATCACCAATGTATATATCATCTCGCCCTTGGGATCCCGGGCAGCACCCGGTGGAGGACCAAACGCTAGCATCAAAGTAATGAAGGATGTCATCATAGTTAACCAACAATTGAGCCGCTTAATCTATTGGTGAGAAACAAGATGGCAACTTAAATTCTTATTCGTTTTCGGGCCGCCAAATGAACCCATCCTCCTGCCCACCGCCTCGCCTCCCTCCCCAAGCACTGTCATTCGCCCCGGATCCCCATGCAGAACCAAACCACCCACACGCCTTCCCCACACCCTGGACCCCGAACCTCCCGCAGAGCCTGAAAGCAACACACGTCCCCCCCGGGGAGCGCTGGCGTCCCCGTCGGCCTCTTGCTTCCTCATCGCCTCGGACCAAACTTGAAACTCACTCAACGATTCTCAGCCCACAGCCCACTCAAACTGCGCCATAAGCCCCAGTCAATTGTGCCATTGTGGCATGTCTCAAACATGGATGTCACAGTCATGAACCCGCAACAGACTCCCAATATGTTGATTAAAAGACACTTGAGCGAACAATTCGCGCTGGCATTGACGTTGCTGGGAGGTGTCCGGCGTTAAACACGTTCACAAATACTATGGGCAAAGTTCTTGGCATTGATCTGGGCACGACGAATTCCTGCATGGCGTTCATGGAAGGAGGGGAGCCGTTGGTATTGGAGAATTCTGAAGGGAAGCGCACCACACCATCAGTGGTTGCCTTTGCGAAGAATGGAGAAAGGTTGGTCGGCGAAGCCGCGAAACGCCAAGCCGTCACCAACCCGAAGAATACCGTCTATTCGGTCAAGCGGTTCATGGGTCGCAAATTTGATGAGATCCAGGAGGAAGTGAAACGCGTGCCCTATAAAGTGGTCCGCGCCTCCAACGGTGACGCCCACGTCCAGGTCGAAACCGAAGGCCAGACCAAAACCTTCAGCCCTCCCGAAATTTCCGCGATGATCCTGGCCAAGCTCAAGGCAGACGCAGAAGTCCGCCTCGGCGAGACCATCACGCAGGCAGTGATCACCGTCCCCGCCTACTTCAACGATTCTCAGCGTCAGGCTACCAAAGACGCCGGACGCATCGCCGGCCTCGAAGTCCTGCGCATCATCAATGAGCCCACCGCAGCCTCGCTCGCGTATGGTCTCGACAAGACAGCCGACGAGAAAATCGCTGTCTATGACCTGGGCGGCGGCACCTTCGATATATCAGTGCTGGAGATCGGCGACGGAGTTTTCGAAGTCAAAGCGACCAACGGCGACACCCATCTGGGTGGCGACGACTGGGATAACAAGGTCATCGACTGGATTCTCGACAGCTTCAAGCAAGACCAGGGAATCGATCTCCGAAAACAAGCGGATGCTCTGCAACGTATCAAAGAGGAAGCTGAGAAGGCCAAGATCGCCCTCTCCAGCTCCCAGCAATACGACATCAACCTCCCCTTCATCACCGCTGACGCGAACGGCCCGAAACATATCAGCCTGAAACTCACTCGGGCCAAGATGGAACAGCTTTGTGACGACCTGTTCGAGCGAACAGTGACTCCCACCGTCAACTGCCTGAAAGACGCCGGGTTGGATTTGGACAAGATCGACGAACTGGTTCTGGTCGGAGGCATGACCCGCATGCCACGCGTCGTCGAAACTGCACGGAAGCTCGTGAACAAAACTCCGCATCAAGGAGTGAATCCCGATGAGGTGGTTGCGATAGGTGCAGGCATCCAGGGCGGCGTGCTGACCGGAAGCGTAAAAGATGTGTTGCTACTGGATGTCACCCCACTCTCGCTCGGAATCGAGACTCTCGGCGGAGTGTTCACACGCCTCATTGAGCGCAACACCACAATTCCCACCCGCAAGTCTGAAATCTTTTCCACCGCCTCCGACAGCCAGCCTAGCGTGGAAATCCATGTCCTCCAGGGCGAGCGCCAGATGTCTCGCAATAACAAATCGGTTGGAAAATTCCAGCTCCGCGACATCCCCCCTGCCCCACGGGGTGTCCCGCAGATCGAAGTCACGTTCGATATCGATGCCAACGGCATCCTGAGCGTAAACGCGAAGGACCTGGGCACCGGCAAGGAACAGAAAATTACCATCACGGCAAGCAGCGGGCTTTCGAAGGATGAAGTTGAGCGGATGCGGAAGGACGCCGAGAAGAACGCCGACGAAGACAAGAAACTTCGTGAAAACGCTGAGCTCCGTAACGATGCGGACACCTCGGTTTATCGGATTGAAAAAGCCCTGAAAGACGCAGGGGACAAAGTGGGAGCCGCTGAGAAGAGCCAGATCGAGAGCGCCGTGAAAGATGTCAAGGCAGCGCTGGGAGGCTCCGATAACACCGCACTGAAAGCCGCGGTGGACAAGCTCAACGAAGTCTGGCAGTCAGCCGCCCAAGAGATTTACAAGAACGCCAACCCACAAGGTCAACCAGGCGCTGCAGGGTCCACAACCACTGAAACCTCAGAGCCCACAAACCAAACCGGTGGTGGCTCCAAAGACAAGAATGGTGGACCGGTCATTGATGCCGAAGTGGTCGACGACCGTAAGTAAACCAAGAATTTATCCGGCATCGACGGTTGACCGCTTGCTGAGCGGAGAACCAGCGCTGCCGGATGATGGTTCCCGGGTGACGAGTGTCCCTCTGGAACCTCGGACAGAAAACCGACAACAGAACAATCGATAACAGAACTATGCCACTGAACGTGAAGCCCCTCGGCGACCGCATCCTGGTCGAAGCCGTGGAAGAAAAGGAAACAAAGAAGGGCGGAATCATCATTCCCGACTCCGCCAAGGAAAAGCCGATGGAAA
Source organism: Verrucomicrobiota bacterium (assembly GCA_016871475.1). GTDB lineage: Bacteria > Verrucomicrobiota > Verrucomicrobiia > Limisphaerales > UBA11320 > UBA11320. The sequence continues at coordinate 97 of VHDG01000171.1, read as the reverse complement.
GCATCGTCCGCGCCCTGGGTACGGGCAAGACGGATGACAGCGGCAAGAAGGTCCCCTTTGAAGTGAAGGTGGGAGACCGAATCCTGGTCAGCAAATA
>VHDG01000170.1 GCA_016871475.1 Verrucomicrobiota bacterium | reverse complement strand
GATCATCGATTCCATTGACCATCGTGGCATGACTCGTGGCAACAGCGTCGAACCAGCCACATCGACGCGCCCGACCAGTGGTGGCGCCAAATTCGCGTCCGAGCCCATGAAGGAAATCACTCAACTCCACACTCTCGGTCGGAAAGGGTCCCTCACCGACACGGGTCGTGTAAGCCTTCATCACCCCCATGACGCTATCCATACGATGCGGTGGCACCCCGGATCCCGTGCAGGCCCCACCTGCCGTCGTGTTGGATGACGTCACGTAAGGGTAGGTGCCATGATCAATATCGAGGAACGTGCCCTGGGCTCCCTCAAAGAGGATGTTCTTCCCACTCAAGCAGGCCTTGTGGAGAAACAACACCGTGTTGGCAACAAAGGGCTTCAGGCGTCGGCCGGCTTCCAGGTAATCGGCAAGGACGGTCTTGTAACTTAAAGGCTTGGCTCCAAAAGCTTTGAGAACCTCGTTGTTGTCCTGGATCCGAACCTTCAACTTGGCCGCGAACCGATCGGGATCGAGCAAGTCCATCACTCTCAATCCCGTTCGAGCCGCCTTGTCACCGTACGCGGGCCCAATCCCCCGCTTCGTCGTTCCGATCTTGTTTTTCCCTTTGCGAACTTCTCGCTGAGCATCGAGTTCCCGATGGTACGGAAAAACAAGGTGAGCCGTCTCGCTCACCAGAAGATTTGATCCCACTTTGATCCCCAACTTGTCCAGTCCGTCCAATTCCCCCACAAGGTTGACGGGATCAATGACAACCCCGTTACCGATAACACAGGTCTTGCGCTTCCGGAGAATCCCGGATGGGACCAGGTGCAAGACGTATTTCTTGCCGACAATATAGACCGTGTGCCCCGCGTTGTTTCCCCCCTGGGAGCGCACCACGATATCCGCTTGTTCTGTGAGAACATCGATGATCTTGCCCTTGCCTTCATCGCCCCATTGGGCTCCGACGAGAATTGTATTAGCCATAATAGCTGTTCGATCCGGCGCAAAAAAAATCCCCGATGTAAACTCGGGGTGCGCGCGTCATTTACCGGCGGACCCTATCCAACGCCTTTCCACCACTGCAAGCCGTAACAGTATCTTCCGAATTGGCGGGCGCATCTCACATTCTCCAAGTTCGGCCGCCCTTCGTGACCGTGGGGGGCAGGGGCGGTTCGGTCTGACGGGCAGGGCCTCCGATCCGGCTCTGTGAACAGCGTTTGTGAGGTCGTCCAGGTGGTTTTTTCAGAGTTAAGAGAACCCAAGAAACGCCCGACCATACTCCTTGGGTAAGACTGTAACCAACCCTGGCCTCATCGCTTTGCTCTCGTCTGGGCTGGGTTCAGGCCCTGCAAGCCCAAGGAAATGTGCGCCTGGAGGCCGGCCGCTCGCCCGATTCATACCGGGCCGGGTGACCTCAGGAAGGCAGGGAAACACGCACGGCGTCCAGAAAGCGGACAAATTCCTCCACCCAACTGCGGTCTGAGGCTTGAATTTAAGTCTGATATGAGAGAGCTTTCCGCGCTCATGACCCCCGTTGTGCAGTCGTACCGACGTACTTTCTCGCGCCTCCGCGAGGGCTTTCGAATTTGTAACGTTTCTAACCCAAGTCCCAATCCCATGCCACACTCCTGCCGTCGCCTTCCTCTGTGCTGGACGCCCGTGCTCATGCTTCTGCTGGCCTTCACGAGCACCATGATCCCTCGTCAAACCCAGGCCCAACTCAGCAGCGCCGACATCTTCATCATTGAGGCTGAAGACTTTAACTTCAACCGTGGCCAAACCGTGCAAGGGGTCGACGTCATGCCCTACCTCGGTGGGGCGTATGTGAATCGATCGAACGCCGTCAGTGGGGTGGATTACTTCCGGACTCCAGATCCCTCCAGCCCCCTTTACCGAAACGATCGCAACGTCCCCATCCTTCCAAGCTCCGACATGAATCGCGAAGCCTGGACCTCTACCAATAACTGGCGATTGGGTGCGATCCGAGGAAACGAGTGGTTTAACTACACACGCCAACTGCCCGTGGGACGATATCTGGTCTATGCCGCTCTGAGCCATCAGGAGACCGCCGAGGGTGCTCTTCGAGGAAGCTTGTCGACCATCTCCCGCGTCACAAATTCCACTCAAACCCCCGTCAGACTGGGTAGTTTTCACGGAACTGGCACCGGCAGCTTGCAGACCAACCGCCTGGTCGTTCTGCGGGACACCGTGAACCGCGTTGTCATCCTGGGACTAGGTGGAAGCAATCAGAATTTTCGCTACACACCCACCAATGGATTCGTGGACTACCTCAAGTTCGTCAGAGCTCGCCCGCCCGTCATCGGCATCCAGCCCGCCGAAACCACAGCCATTGAAAACCAGAATGCCCAATTCGCAGTTGCCCTCGGCTCCGATGACCCGGCTTCTCCTGAGTGGCAAACCAATGGCGTCAACGTTGCCCGGGGAACAAACCTCACCCTCTCTCTTCCCGTGGTTCTCGGACTCGACGGCATCAAGGTAAGGTGTGTGCTCACCAACATCATCGGAACAACTCTCAGCTCTGAGGTCACCCTGCGAGTCGTCCCCGACCAAACTGCTCCGCTGCTCGCCCGCGCTTCAAATGCAGGCGCACGACGCATCCTGCTTCACTTCGATGAACCTGTCTTCCCACCCGAAGGCGTCGCGTCACAATCTTTCACAGTTTCAGGCGGCATCTCGGTCCTCTCAGTCTCTCAAGGCCAGCAGCTCAACGTCCTGGAGCTCGCACTGGGCCAATCACTCGTCTATGACCAGGCCTACACCGTCACAGCTTCAAACGTCCGGGACCGGGCGACCACCCCCAATCCGATCCTCCCGGGAAGTTCGATTTCCTTTGTTACGATCCAGCTGGCCCCTATTGACATCGGAAACCCTGCTTCGCCCGGCTCGCTCCGACGCGTGCCCGGCGGCTTTGACATCACGGGTGCCGGCTCTGACATCGGCGCAGGAACAGATCAGTTCCAGTTCAACTGGGAACCCGTTACCGGCAACTTCGATATTCGTGGACGAATCGCCTCCGCCTCCGTCACTGATTCTTTCCTGCACGTGGGATTGATGGCACGCGAGACTATGGCCACGAACGCCTCATTCGCCGGTTCCTTTGCTTCCTCTGCGCAATTGGGATGCTTTTTTGAGTCACGACGCGGCGCTGGCACCGTTTCCGCCGTCAGCGCTCCCGACAACGGCTTCCCAGTCAACTATCCCCATACCTGGCTGCGTCTCCGACGCGCAGGCCTCACCCTGAGTGGATTCGCCAGCCTGGATGGTGAGTCCTGGATGCTGCTTGGAACAAACCAATTCACCACGCTCTCGAACACCGTCCTGGTTGGACTCGCAATCTCAAGTCAATCCAGCTCCAACGCGAGTCATGTTCAACTCCGCGATTACGGCCCAACACCAAACCCTCAAGTACTCTCGCGATTGCCCGCCACCGAACGTCTGGGGCCATCCTCGCGTCGAACCGGCCTCGTGTTCTCCGAAATCATGTATAACCCCAGGCCGGGCTCCAATCTCGAGTTCATCGAAATCTACAACGCAGGAGCCATCTTCGAGGAACTCACAGGCTATGAGCTCACTGGAGGAATCCGTTACAGCTTCCCGAAAGGTCTTATCATCCCTGCCGGAGCATTCCTGGTCATCGCCGCAGACCCGGCCGCCTTGCAAAATGCGTATGGAATTTCAGGTGTGCTGGGGCCTTGGACAGGTTCCCTGAACAATGCGGGTGACCTGGTTCAATTACGCGACGGTCGCAATGCACTGAAGCTAAAGGTCGATTACTCTTCAGAATCGCCCTGGCCTGCAGCCGCGGATGGCGCTGGATGCTCGCTCATCCTCAGCAGCCCCAGCTATGGCGAGGAGGATCCCAAAGCTTGGAGCGCAAGCCGCGTCATCGGTGGCACCCCGGGCCAGATGGACGCAGCTCTGCCTTCGAACCTTGCAAGTCTCACCATTAACGAGGTTCTCGCAAACCCAGCCACCAATCAGGTGGAGTTCCTCGAGCTCTACAACTCTTCATCGCTCACCCTCAACCTGGCTGGCTTCATTATCACAGATGATGTTTCAACGAATAAGTTCGTCGTCCCGGCAGGAACCCAGGTCGCTGGTGGCCAACAAATCTCCTTCGATACAACCACCCTGGGCTTTGGGCTGAGCTCGCTGGGAGAAACCGTCTATCTCATCACTCCTGACGGAACCCGCATACTGGATGCCTTACGCTTCGGTCCCCAGGAACGAGCCGTCAGCATCGGACGATTCCCAAATGGTTCGGGTTCGATCCGACGCCTAAGCATCCCCACCCCGGGGGCGTCGAACGGACAGCTAAGGCTCGAGGATGTCGTGCTCAACGAGATCATGTATAACCCGATCTCCCGCGACGATGGGGATGAATACGTGGAACTCCACAACCGGACCGCACAGAGCATCGACTTGGCGGGTTGGAAGGTGTCCGGTGGAATCGACTTCACCTTCCCTGCCGGTGCCTCGATCCCTGCGGGCGGATACGTGGTGGTTTCCAAGAACGCAACACAGCTTCGCTCGAAACACGGACATCTCACGCCCGCAAACACCTTTGGCAATTTCGGAGGAACTCTCGGAAACGGAGGCGAGCGAATCGCACTCGGAAAGCCGCATCCATTCGTCGTAGGTGAGGGTCAAAATGCCCAGAACATCTCCGAGATCGTGATCACCTCTGAGCTCACCTACGGCACGGGCGGACGCTGGGGCAAATGGTCGGATGGCGGAGGATCAAGCCTGGAGCTCATAGATCCCCGTGGCGACATCCAACAGCCTTCAAACTGGGCGGACTCGAACGAAACCGAAAAAGCGCCGTGGACGACAGTGGACCTGACAGGGCCGTTGGATCACGGCCATCCCGGAGTGGGTCCGACGCGCATCGGCATCTTCCTGCAGGGCCCCGGCGAATGTCTTGTGGATAACGTGGAGATCATCAAGATCACCAGCACCAACCTCCTGATTAACGGCAACTTCGAACTGACCAACACCACCCACCGATGGCAGCTCACCGGCACGCACCTGGAGAGCGTGGTGTTGACAAACAGGGGGATCGACAACAGCCGCTGTCTGCACATGAAGTCCATGGGTGACGGCGATACGGCTGTCAATGCTGTGAGCAAGGGCCTGAACAGCGGATTCTCGGGCGGAAACAAAGGCCGGATCAAAGGAAGCGTGCGTTGGCTGGCCGGATGGCCCGAGGTGCTGTTCCGCCTCCAAGGTGGATTCCTCGAAGCTCCACTGAGACTTTCCGTTCCAGAGAATCTGGGCACGCCTGGACAGGCTAACAGCCGGGCATCCCAAAACGCAGGGCCTGCGATTCATTCTGTCAGTCATGACCCTGCTCTGCCCAAGGCCGGACAACAGGTCGTCGTCACTTGCAAAGTCAACGACCCGGACTCGCCATCCACGGTCACTCTCCGATACAGGTTCGACCCTGTTCAGACCCTGACCAACGTGGTGATGCAGGACGACGGAACAGGGGTCGATGCCATCGCAGGTGATGGCATCTTCTCAGCAGCACTCCCGGCAAGACCTTCAGGGACCATCGCGTTTCGGATCGAAGCCATGGATTCTTCCGTCTCTCCAGCCTCATCTGTCTTCCCAGCTCAAGTTCCCGCAAAGGAATGCCTCGTGCGATACGGCAACACAACCCCGTTCGGCACTTTCGGCCACTACCACCTGTGGAGCACCGCCGCGACAGAGAGCGCGCGTAATTCCTCCATCGCTCTCAACAATTATTTCCGGGATGCAACCCTGGTTTATGGCCATGGACGCATCATCTACAACGCAGGCTTCCGCGACAAAGGCAGTCCCTATCACAGTGGTCAAGGCGACTTCGCTCTCACTTCTGGACCCGATGACCTACTCCTCGGCGTCAGGGATCGTGTGTTTGGAACCACGGGCAATGGCAGCCCAGAAAGCACAGGTCTGCGAGGCCGGGTCTCCAACTGGATCGGCAGGGAACTCGGTCTGCCCTATCTCCACGCGCATTACATTAACTTCTATCGCAATGGTGCGCTCCATCAGTCTTCCGTCGCTGAAGATGCCGAGCAACCCAACAATCCCTACGCGGAAGACTGGTACCCCTCTGGTAACCAAGGCGAGCTCTTCAAAATTGCCGTGTGGTTCGAAGACAACAGCACGTCGGGAGCCACAGGAGCGACCATGGAACAGTACCGAAGCCCTGCCAACGGGCCCTACAAGCTCGGTCGCTACCGCTTCAACTGGCAGCTCCGGGCCAATCATAGCGCCAACGACTTCACCAACTTCTTCCGGCTCGTCGACGCCGTCAACGCTCCAGGTGACCACGTGCCCGGCCTTATGGCTATCGCGGACATGGAAGAATGGATGCGGGTTTTTGCCTACCACCGAATCGTGGGTAACTGGGACTCCTGGACCTTCAATGTCGGCCAAAACATGTTTCTCTACCGCCAGCCGGGCGCGAAGTGGGTGCTCTTTCCCTGGGACATCGATTTCGTCCTGGGCCTCGGTACCGGAGAAACCGACGGTTTGTTCGGCGGCCAGGACCCCATCATGAACACCCGTGCCTACGATAACTTCACCTTCCGACGGATGATGTACCGCGCGTTTCAGGATGCGATCAAGGGTCCGATGCAGCCCGCACGTTATGTTCCCCAACTGGACGCTCGCCGAATCATCCTGGCCAAGAATCGCATCACCGGTCTGGAGGGCACTGCTGGGGTTGCCTCTTACATCGAGGGCCGACGCGAAAACCTGCGCAGTCAGATCAACTCTGCCGACTACGAAGGCCTGGCGATCACCAACAACAACGGAGCCAATTTTGTTTCTCCATCGGGCGTGGTCACCCTCACGGGACGTGCCGGATTCGCCATCGCAACGATTGAAGTCAACGGTATCCCCTACCCCGTTCGATGGACCGGCTACACGAGCTGGTCGATCAGCATACCCCTGGCCAATGGCGCCAACGCTCTCACTCTCGTAGGCAAGGATCTCCGCGGCAACCCGGTCACCTCAGGCACCGATACCATCACCGTCAGCTTCAGCGGAACACCTCAGGACCCCAAAGACTTCGTCCTCATCACCGAGATCCAATACAATCCGCTGCTCCCAAGATCCTCCTTCGTCGAACTGCACAATCGTTCGACGACCACACCCTTCGATCTCTCGGGCTGGCGCTTGGACGGCCTCGGGTACGTGTTCCCTCCGGGCAGCATCCTGGCACCGTCCAACTACATGGTCCTCGCCAAGGACAGGGCAAACTTTGCCATCGCCTACGGACAGCACGTCATTGTGCACGATGAATTCCCAGGCACCCTGGACGAGGGCGGTGAACACCTCAGACTGATCAAGATCGACGGCGCTGGCGCTGAGGAAGTCATCAGCGATGTACGCTACGACAACCTCCTGCCCTGGCCGCTGCAAGCAGACGGGTTCGGCCCCTCCCTTCAAGTGGTGGATGTGAACCGCGGAAGCTGGCACCCAGGCAATTGGGCCTCCACGCTGACCAACGACGTCAACTGGGTGACCCCGGGACGCACGAACTCAGTCCGCCAGTCCCTCACAGCGTTCCCATCGGTCTGGATCAACGAAGTCCAACCACGCAACACCTCAGGTCAGATGGACAACGCGGGAGAAAGGGAACCCTGGATCGAACTGTTCAACACAGGAACGAGCCC
>VHDG01000169.1 GCA_016871475.1 Verrucomicrobiota bacterium | reverse complement strand
AAGGTCCGGTCATGGCGAGAAGAGTCAACGGCACGAAGAAGAGAAAGGTGGCCGCCATGATTGATCCCAGCTTCACCCCCAGATCGAGGCATCTGTAGCTGACCGATTCCGTCACGCTCAACGTCAGGGCCAGATAGGCGGCAGCCCCTGCCATGGCCGCGTAGAGCCCTCCGATTCCCTGGGACCGGTCAGACCACCGGCCACCAATGAAGTAACCAATGGCTAGTGACAGAAGGGTTACAGAAATCTGGGCGGTCCAAACGAAATGAGAGGTACCGATATAGGGCGCGAGCATTTTCGCCCCCAGAATCTCGATCACCAAAATCGCCGCACCGTTCAGCGCCGCTGTGGCGTAGAGAAACAGGCGGAGTCCACCGGTGATCACAGGACGTGGACGATCAGTCAGGGTGTTTTGCACGGGCGATTTGTAGCAGCAACCTTCCAAATCGTGCCAACAATTTTCCATCCGCACAGGAAAGTCTTGGAACCCCGGGATGGGTCTGTCCGGGGCCTGGATCACAGGCATTTGCCTTTGAAGCATTCAGTCTTTGACTCCGTCTGACTTGTGGCTTTTTATCTCCACTCAATTACAAAACGACTGCCATGAATCTGAAACGATGCCTTCCAACCCCTTCGTCCATCTCCGTCCTGGGATCATTATTGATCGCGGCATGTCTCAGCCCCGCGTTGACGGGCTTCAGTTCAGACTGGCCGCAATGGCGAGGGCCTGCGCTCAACGGTTCATCCTCGGCGCAAAGCCTGCCCTCTGAGCTCTCGCTCGAGAAAAACCTGGCATGGAAGTCCCCATTGCCCGGCTCCAGCGGTTCCACTCCGATCATTTTCGGCGACAAAGTCTTTGTTTCGACCGTGGACGCCCAGAAAAACCTCCTCCTCCTCGCCCTCAACCGGAAGACGGGCGCCAAGCTCTGGGAAAGGAACCTGGCGATCGGATCGCATTCCGGAGCCCGGAACAACATGTCGTCCCCATCGCCGGTGGCGGACTCGGAGCGCGTGATCATACTCTTTGCCACGGGCGATCTCGCGGCGTTCAGTCATGACGGCAAGGAGCTATGGTCACGGAATATCGCAAAGGACTACGGCAAGTTCTCAATCATGTGGATCTACGGATCCAGCCCGCTTCTGCATGAAGGCCGCCTCTACATACCGGTTCTGCAACGCAATCCCCTGCCCGCTGATTACACGCATGCGCAGGACGGTCGATCCGAGCGGGAGTCCTACCTGCTCTGCCTGGATCCTGCATCCGGCAAGAACATCTGGCGGCATATCCGCAAGACTGACTCCACGCTGGAGTCCCAGGAATCCTACACAACACCCATCCCCCACACCGGTGCAGGAGGGCGCAAAGAGATTCTTGTTGTGGGTGGCGATTATGTGACCGGGCATGATCCCAAGACTGGAGCGGAATTCTGGAGGGCTCGGCTGTATGAGAAACGCGATGACTGGTATCGGATCGTGCCTTCGCCCGTGACCGACGGTGCCCGTATTTATGCGAGCGGTCCCAAGGGCCAGCCGCTGGTGGCGTTCAAGGATGGGGGACGGGGAGACGTCACCGCGAGCCACAAAGCCTGGAGCTCACGCGAAGGCCATACCGATTGGAGCACTCCCCTGCTCTACCAGGGGAAGTTGTTCGTATTGGATGGAGGCAAGAAGACGCTGACTTCCATGGACCCGGCCACCGGAACCATTCACTGGAGCGGCAGCTTCGATGTGAAGGAGCCCATCTGGTCCTCGCCCACCGGCGCGGACAATAAGATCTACCTGGTGAGCGAACGGGGCACGGTCCTGGTAGCGTCGGCGGGCAGCGAGTTCAAGCTGCTCTCGCGCCTGGATCTGGCCGAGGATCCGGTTCGTTCGAGCGTCGCAGTCGCCGGCAATCAAGTTTACGTCCGCACCGCGAAGAACCTGTATTGCTTCGCCAACAAATAGCGCAGGCCCAGCCACAACACCCGGCCGGCTTGCCTCATGAGTGATCCAGCACAGCCGCTGAATCTTCCGCACAAGGTCAGCACGCTGCTTTACGTCTTCGATGAAGCAGACAGGGTGTTGCTGATGGAACGGGCCCAGGAGCCGAACCTCGGATTATGGAGCCCGTGTGGGGGCAAGCTAAACACCGGCGCCGGTGAATCACCTCACGACTGCGCCCGGCGAGAGGCTCTCGAAGAGATGGGGCTTCGGCTGGAAGCGGGAGACCTCCACCTGACGGGCATCATCAGCGAGGCAGGCTACCAGGGGAGTTCACACTGGCTGATGTTCCTGTTCGAAGTCCTCCCAAGGCAAAACAAGCTGCCCCCAACCCATCGCGAAGGAAGGTTTCAGTTCTTCAGCCGACAGGAGCTCGAGGGTCTCCCGATGCCTCCGACTGACCGCGATTTCATCTGGCCGACCTTCTTCAGGCATCGCGGAGGATTCTTCGTCGCTCACTGCACTTGCCTGACGAACGGAAGTCATGACTGGCGCCTCGAGGAGGGTCGAACCGGATTTTCCGCTTGAGCCAGTGATCTTTCACTTGGATGGTCCCTGGATCCGATTCGATTTGTGGCACCCACAACACCCATCTCTGAAATGACGGCCGGGGCGAACTCCGCGACGCTGGAGCCGGAAACGCTCCCTCAGGTCGTTCCCTTCCCACCCAGCCTTGGGCAACTGCTGGGCGCGCCCCTCCCCGGGCTTGCAGATTCGGGAGCCACACGGTTCTGGGTGAAGGTTTTCCTGGCAGCGGGCAACAGCCGGATCCTGAATGTGCGTGGAGTGGAAAACATCGCACCCTCCCAAGGGGCCTTCATCCTGGTGGCCAACCACAACCAACGGCTGGAAGCCCTGCTGCTTCCGGCGCTCCTGGCCTACTGCAGACAGGGCCACCTGGTCCACTTCTTCACCGATTGGCTGGTCATGCTCTACCCGGTGATCGGAAGCATCGTCATGCTCCATGACCCCATCGTCATCACGCAAAAGAAGGCCCGCATCGATTTCCTGAACCGCTTCAAGCATCGCTTCGAAACCACTGAGTCCCCGCTCGAGAAGGCCAGGCGTCTCCTGGGTCAGGGAGGCGCCCTGGGCATTTTCCCCGAGGGCACGATGAACCGGGATCGCTCGAGATTGTTGCGCGGGCATCCGGGAGCCGCGCAGCTGTCATTGTCGACCGGGGTTCCAATTGTCCCCGCAGGTATTCGATTCCCGGGCTCGTCCAACAGGCTCGGACCCATTTCCGACCTGGAACCCATGGAGATCGAGTTCGGAACTCCCCTGCGTCCCCCGAGTGTCAACCCTGATCTTTTATCCCCCCCGCAGATTCGTGATTGGCACGGCGAGATCATGCAGGCAGTCTCCCGCCTGTCCGGCAAACAATGGTCAGCGAAGAACCAGAGGACTAGATATGTCTCTTAAAGAGCGAGTCAGTGTAATCCGTGTGCAAGATGACGCAGGGCGACAACAATCTCTCGATGTCATGCGTGCGATTTACAGGGACGAGAAGAACTGGGTTCGCGCTGACGAGAAGCTGGTGAGCGACTCGGACATTGGATGGGAAGGAGTCTCATGGTTTGTCGTCCGCGTCGGAGATCGACCCGTGGGCGTGCTACGGGTCCTGTACGACCTTCCGATCGGCCTGTACAAGAGCTACGGGTTCAAGATGGTGAGGGACGACTTCGACCTGGAAGCCTTTCTTCGGCAAAACCGAATCGCTGAGATCGGCCGTTTTGCGATCCTGGCCGAGTATCGACGCTACATCGTGGTGGTGGGCGCCCTGATGCGGGCCGCGGTCCGGGAGACCGTTGAACGAGACTATACGCACTACATCACGGACGTCTTTGAAGGCGAGGCCAACAGTCCGTACGACTTTCACAGGCGGGTGATGGGATTTCAGACTGTCGCGACGCACGACACCGGCGAACTCAACTGCCCATGCCGGCGAATCACCATGCTCCTGGATATCCGGGAGGCCTACCACCGGCTCCGCAAGGAAGGCGGATGGATCTTCAGATTTTTGACGGAAGAGTGGGAGGAGCAGCACCATCGCGCCTTGAATCCAACGGATGTGACAACCCGCGCAGGGGTGTAGAAGGGTTCATCCGACGGCCTTGGAAGGCCTCGATGGAAGGCAGGTTGAGCGGACGCGGAGCTTCAGCCCATAGGTGGCGGTTTGGTGGAATTCCCAAAACAACAGATTGCCATCGGCGAAGTAACGACCTACAAAGCGGGCGTTTTAGATGGGCAAAGCTCTAATAATAGCTGAGAAACCCTCGGTCGCCTCGGACATCGCGAAGGCGCTGGGAGGCTTTACAAAACACGCCGACTTCTTCGAAAGCGACAACTACATCGTCTCCTCCGCCGTCGGGCACCTGCTGGAAATATGCCCCCCCGAAGGATCCGAAGTTAAGCGCGGCAAATGGAGTTTTGCGAATCTTCCCTTCATCCCTCCACGCTTCGATCTTCGCCCGATTGAGAAAAATGAGGCCCGACTGAAGGTCCTGGCGAAGCTGATCAAGCGGAAGGACGTGGACCGCCTGATCAACGCGTGTGACGCCGGGCGCGAGGGTGAGCTGATCTTTCGTTACATCGCGCAGTACACGACTTCGCGTCATCCCATTCAAAGGCTGTGGCTTCAATCCATGACCCCTGCGGCGATCCGGGATGGGTTTTCCAACCTGCGAACAGGCCAGGACATGCAGCCTCTGGCGGATGCGGCCGTGTGCAGATCGGAAGCGGACTGGCTGGTCGGGATCAATGGCACCCGGGCCATGACCGCGTTCAACTCGAAGAGCGGCGGCTTCTATCTCACGACGGTGGGGCGTGTCCAGACCCCCACCCTGACGGTCGTGGTCGAGCGCGAAGAGAAGATCAAGCGGTTCGTGGCCCGCGATTACTGGGAACTCCACGCCACCTTCGCGGTGGAAAAGGGAGAGTATGTTGGCCGCTGGTTCGACGAGTCCTTCACGAGGGAGAAGGACAAGGACAAAGCCAGGGATGGAGAGACGAGCGACCTGCGGGCTGAGCGGATCTGGGACCGCGCAAAGGCCGAAAGCATCCGGCTCAAATGCCTGGGCCAGCCGGGAATTGTCACCGAGGAGAGCAAGCCTTCCTCTCAGATCTCCCCGGCTCTCTTCGATCTCACGACCCTCCAGCGGGAGGCCAACAGCAAGTTCGGGTTCTCCGCCAAGAACACCCTCGGCATCGCGCAAGCCCTCTACGAGAGGCACAAGGCGCTCACCTATCCCCGAACCGACTCCCGCGCCCTGCCGGAGGACTACATCGGCACGGTGCGTCAAACCCTGGAAGCATTCGCGGCCACTGCCTACGCGCCCCAGGCCTCAAAGATCCTCAGTGAAGGCTGGGTGCGTCCCAACAAACGCGTTTTCAACAACGCGAAGGTTTCGGATCATTTCGCCATCATCCCAACCCCACAGACGCCGAAGGCGCTCAGCGAGCCTGAACAAAAGATTTACGACCTGGTCACAAGGCGTTTCCTCTCGGTCTTCTTCCCTGCCGCGGAATTCCTCGTCACGACGCGAATCACCCGCGTGTCCAACGAGCCCTTCAAGAGTGAAGGCAAGGTGATGGTGAATCCCGGCTGGCTTGCCATCTATGGCAAGGAGGCCCAGCAGGACGGTGATGCCCCAACCCTCGCCCCGGTCCAGCCGGGGGAACAGGCCGACACGCGAAGCATCGACATGCAGGCCCAGCAAACCAAGCCACCCGCGCGGTTCTCTGAAGCCACCCTGCTCTCCGCGATGGAGAATGCCGGCAAGACAGTGGAGGATGAGGAGCTCCGCGAGGCCATGGCCGAAAAGGGTTTGGGCACCCCGGCGACGAGAGCTGCCATCATCGAAGGACTGATCCTTGAGGAGTACTTGTTGCGACAGGGACGGGAGCTCATCCCTACTCCAAAAGCATTTTCCCTCATCACTCTGCTGCGCGGCCTGAAAGTCCAGGAGCTTTGCTCTGCGGAGCTGACGGGAGAATGGGAACATCAGCTCCGGCAGATTCAGCGTGGGCAGCTGAAACGCGAGGAGTTCATGGAGAAAATCGCCGAGATGACGCGCTACATCGTCTTCAAGGCGAAGAAGTATGAAAGCGACACCATCCCGGGCGATTTTGCGACCCTGACGGCCCCGTGCCCGAAATGCGGGGGGGTGGTGAAGGAAAACTACAAGAAGTTCGCGTGCACGAGCTCTCCTTGCGATTTCTCGTTGTGGAAGGTGGTTTCGGGCCGGGCATTCGAAGCGACTGAAGCCGATGAGTTGATCTCGAAGCGTGTCGTCGGCCCGTTGCAGGGATTCCGAAGCAAGATGGGCAGGCCTTTCGCGGGTATGATCCGACTCAACCCCGAGCACAAGCCTGAGTTTGATTTCGGTCAGGATCAGGCCGGAGCCGACGGCTCGGTCCAGGAGGTGGATTTCAGCGGGAAGGAATCTCTCGGAGCCTGCCCAAAATGCGCCGGCCGCGTGTTCGAGCACGGGATGAACTACATCTGCGAGAAAGCCGTTGGACCCGCCAAGACCTGTGATTTCCGGACAGCCCTGATCATTCTTCAACAGCCGATTGATGCCGCCCAGATGCGAAAACTTCTGGCGGAAGGAAAGACCGATCTGCTAACCGCCTTCATCTCCAAGAAGAACAACCGCCCGTTCAAGGCCTTCCTGAAAATCACACCGGAGAAAAAAGTCGGGTTCGAGTTTCCTCCCCGCGAGGCACGCGCAGGAAAAAAGACGGCTGCCAAATCCAGGGAGCCGGTTCCCAAGATCGATTTCACAGGCATGACACCCATCGGGAAATGCCTCGCGTGTGGAGGAAGCGTGTTCGAGACGCCGGAGGCTTTTCTCTGCGAGAAGACGCAGGCGGACGTGAAGCCCTGCAAGCTCAAGATCGGCAAGACCATTCTTCAGCAGCCCGTGGATCAGACTCAGGCAGTCAAGCTGCTCACTGACGGTCGAACCGATCTGCTCGACAAGTTCGTCTCCGGCAAGACCGGGAAAGCCTTCAAGGCGTTCCTTGTCATCGAAGGAAAGTCAAAGGTCGGGTTCGAGTTTCCGGATCGCGAGGAATAGCTGATGACATCGGAAGGTCAGCTCCATCGATCTGGCCCCTCCAGCGTTCCTGAGCCGCGTGAACCCGGGGAAAAGCCCCTCGTCCTTGATGCCCTGGCCCAATCGTTCGTGGACCACCTGGCCTCCGATAAAGGGGCCTCCACCTATACCCTTCGGAACTATAGCCAGGCTTTGGCGGAGTTCAGCCGGTGGATAGGGCAGGAGAAGAACGCACAGCCTGACTGGCCCGCGCTTGAGCGGGACGATTTCCGTCATTACCTGCGATCGCTCGGTCGGTGGGGTCTCAGCCCGGCCGCGATAAGGCTGCGATTCTCCGCCTTGCGCAGTCTCTACAAGCACCTCATCCGGACCGGGAAGGCACAGACATCACCCGTGCGCCAGGTCACCTTGCCCAAGCCCCCCAAAAGACTGCCCCGTTTCCTGACCGCGGAACAAATGACGCGCCTTCTGGGAGCCCCCGCACGAGCATTCGCGGCCCTGAAGGGCAAGGCGGACGGACGTCGCCCGGCACTTTCCTACGATCGCGACGCCGCCATCCTGGAGACACTTTACTCGTGCGGACTTCGGATCAGCGAGTTGTGCGCCCTGAGGATGGAGGACATTGACTGGAACGATGGGATGATTCGTGTCAGAGGGAAAGGCCGCAAAGAGAGG
>VHDG01000168.1 GCA_016871475.1 Verrucomicrobiota bacterium | reverse complement strand
TTTCTCGCGCTGATGTTTGTTTATCAGGTGAGAACAACGGAAATGGCCGTGGTCACGACGTTCGGCAAACCCACGGACCAGAAAACCGAGCCAGGTGCCTATTGGCAATGGTGGCCTATCCATCAGGTCTACAAGCTGGACAAGCGAATTCGTTCGATCGATCCCGCCGCCCAGCAGTCCAGCACTCGCGACAACTACAGCATCGTTGTCAGCGCTTACGGCGGTTGGGCCGTGGACAACGCCACCAACTTCTTTCCCCGCTTCAACCGCGGTAGCCACGCAGAAGCGGATGCCAAGCTGAAAGAGATGCTGCTCAACGCCCAGAAACAAGTCCTCGGCCAGCATCTGCTCGCAGACCTCATCAACATCGATCCCAGCAAGTCCAAACTCGAATCGATCGAGGCTCAAGTCCTGAAAATTGTACAAGATCAATGTAAGGCCCAGAATTACGGAATCGACCTCCAGTTCGTCCGCCTAAAGCAGATCATTCTCCCCAAGAGCAACAGTGAAGCCGTGATGGACCGGATGGCGGCTGAACGCAAGTCGCTCGCGAGCGAGCTCCAGGCAAAGGGCATCGCAGAGGCAGCCGAAATCCGGGCCAACGCCGAACGCGAGGCCCGTCTCAAGATCGATTCCGCCAACGCAGAAGCCCAGTCCGTCATCGCGGTGGGTGAACGCGAGGCAGCCGCACTCCTGGCTGAGTTCAAGCAGAACCCCGAGCTGGCCAAGTTCCTTCTGGACATCAGTGCGTTGGAGGCCGTGCTCAAGAACAAGTCCACCCTGATCATGGATGGATCGTTTCCTCTGATTCACTATCTGCAGAAGAACAAGTCAGAGGCCGCTCCCGCGACGAGATAACAGCCCCATCTACCATGAGCGACTCCAAGCCGTCTCAACCGCCGTCCGGCAAGCCCCAAGGGTCCACTGAGGGATCCACAGAGGACCACGTCCACGGGCCCGGATTCAGCCATGACCATGGGCCTGCGGAGCCCGCCCCAGACCCGATGCCTGCCGATGCCGGGAGCCGCGCTCTCGCCTCAGCTCTCGCCTCGAGCTTCGCCATTCTCAAGGTCGTGATGGTCCTCCTGGTCATCGCCTTCCTGCTTTCAAATCTCAAGATCGTCGGACCTGAGGAGCGCGGTGTGATCCTGCGCTTCGGACGTCCGGTGGGCGAAGGGGAGGGAGTGCTCCTCTCGCCAGGTGCCAAGCTCGCCTGGCCCTATCCCATTGACGAATTTCAACGTGTCGCGATCGGCCGTCAGCTCCAGGCTTCTTCCACAGCGGGCTGGTACCTCACTACCAAGCCCATCGATCCACAAGACCAGGAGGAACCTGAGGCGATGTTTCTGGATCCCGGCCGGGATGGGTATGCCATCACGGCGGACGCGAACATCGTCCACGTGCGAGCCATCCTGAACTATCGGATCACGGATCCTGCGCGGTATCTGTTTTCATTTAAAAACACCCCCAGCCTGATCACCAACGCCATCAACAACGCGATCCTGCACGCGGCAGCAAACTCGTCCGTGAGCAATCTCTTCACCACGGGTTTGGCTGAGTTCAGGGACAATGTATCCGTCCGGCTTCAGACTTTGGTCCGGGAACAGCAGCTCGGAGTGGCGGTGGACAACATCACAGCCGATGTTGTGGCACCGCGACAGGTCCGGCGTTTCTTTGACCAGGTTCTGGAAACAGCAGCCAGCGCCCAGGCCCAGGTCACGGATGCGCGCACGGCGGCCGACCTGTCTGTGCGCAAGGCCGAGAGCTCGGCCAAGAGCATCCTCTTCGCGGCAGCAGCCCAGCGCACTACGGACCTCATCCAACTGACCAATGAAGTGCAGCGTTTCAAGGCCCTGTTGTCGGACTATCAGAAATCCCCGGAACTCTTGAAACGACGCTATCTGAGCGAGCTGATGCGGCGATCCGGTCCCAGCCTCAACAACACTTTTGTGCTGCGGGAAAACCCGCGTGGTTTGCCTCAAGAACTGCGACTGCTGTTAAACCGGGATGAGAAACTTCCCCTGGAGAACGAACCGGCTAAAGAAGAAGCTCCGGCGGATGCTCATTAACCCTAAAGCGACATGAATGTTTCCTCACACGCTCCGGACTCCTCCAATTCGAAACGTAAAGGCGGAGACCATTCCCATTCCCATGCCCACGATCATCATCATGGGCATCATCATCACGATCACGCGCACGACCACGATCACCACCACCACGGCCCTGGCGAATCGTGTTCGGACCGCGGGCACGATCACTCGCACAGCAATGTCAAGATGACCCAGATTTTTCTGGGTTTGTTGTTCCTGCTTAACTCGTTTCTGATCGGGTGGTTCCTGGAAGAAAGCACTGTGCTGGCGGGTTACAGCGCGTTGGTGGGCGCCTTGTTGCTCGGCGTTCCGATCGTCATCACAGCGTTCAAGGACCTGCGTCGAGGCGTCCTCAGCACCACTGAACTCGTGGGGCTCGCCGTGGTCGCTTCGCTGGCATCAGGCAATTACCTCGAAGCAGGAGTGGTTGCCTTCTTCATGCTCCTCGGCGAGATCATAGAAACCCGCACCGCCGAAGGCGCTCGCTCATCCATCGAATCGCTCATAAGCCTCACACCGACCAAGGCACGACGTATCGCCGACGGAGTTGAACAAGAGGTCGCGGTAAAAGAACTCGCGATCGGTGACATCATCCGGGTGCGACCGGGCGACAACGTGGCAGCGGACGGCCTGATCCTTTCCGGCCAGGGATCCATCAACCAGGCCAACATCACCGGCGAATCCCTCCCTGTGGACAAACGCACCGGGGATGAGGTGTTTGCCGGCACCGTTAATCTGACAGGTGTGCTTGAGATCAAGGTGAATCGTGCAGGCACAGACACCACGCTCGGACGGGTTAGAGAGCTGATTCTGGCCGCCGAGAAAACCAAGCTCCCGATCATGCGGATCGTGGATCAATACATGGGATTCTACACACCGCTGGTCCTGGTCATGGGTGCCCTGGTCTGGGGTTTTACCCAGGATCTGAGCCGGGTGATCGCTGTCTTCATCGTCGCATGCCCATGCGCATTCATTCTCGCCACTCCCACAGCCATGGTGGCTGCACTGTCAGCCGCTGCACGACTCGGCATTCTGATCAAGAATGTCGAGGATATAGAACTGGCGGCCCGGATCAATGCCTTCATCTTCGACAAGACAGGCACGCTCACCACCGGCAGGCTCGCCGTTTCCCGCCTGAACCCACTGGGAGGAACCAGCCCGGCGGACTTGCTCCGAATCGCTTCGACAGCCGAAAAATACAGCAACCATCCAACCGCCAAGGCGCTGCTTCAGCTCGCCAAGGAAGCCGGAGTAACCATTCCAGATCCCACCGACTTTAGCGAAACTGCCGGGCGAGGAGTAAAAGCCATGGTTGGTGGACAAACCGTCTATGTCGGACGTGCCCAGTGGCTGAAGGACAACCAGATCCCTGGTGACCCCATGGGTTCGGTGGACCTGAAGGAAAATCAAGGCTATAGCCTCATCTTCGTGGCTGCCGATGGTCAGTGCATCGGATGGATCGGCCTTCAGGATCAAACCCGGAGCGAGGCTCGGGAGTCTCTTACGGAGCTCAAGGACATCGGCGTCCGCCGCCTGGCCATGGTTTCGGGGGACCGAACCCCGGTGGCGTTGCGTGTCGCTCAAGAGATCGGATGTGAGGAGGCGCGAGGCGACTGTCTGCCTCAGGACAAAGTAGAGTTCGTGAGGGCTGCCAAGGCCAAAGGCTACCGGGTCGCAGTCGTAGGAGACGGTGTGAATGACGCCCCTGCGCTGGCCGCTGGTGATCTCGGGATCGCGATGGGAGCAGCTGGCAGCGAAGTGGCGATCAACAGCGCCACCATCGCTCTCATGAACAACGACCTTCGTCGCCTCCCCTTCCTGGTGAAGCTCTCACGTCAGACAAGAAGCGTGATCAACCAGAACTTCATCATGGGGGTGTTTTTTGTGATCGGCGGTCTGGCGCTGGCGGCGATGAAATACATCAATCCGATCCTTGCGGCGTTCATGCATGTGGCAGGTTCTCTGATCGTGGTCTTTAACAGCTTCAGGCTGGTGCGTGCTGGAGAGGAGCTCGAGCCGTTCCAAGCCCCGGCCTTGGAAACCGGGAAGACCCCGGCTGCCAATCCTCCGCAAGCTCCAATAACGTTCCGTCCCAGCCCGAAGAACGCATGATGCAGCCCGGTTCAATGCCTGAACCCTCATCTCCAACACCCACTCCCCCGAGTCGAGGCAAGATTTTTCTAAGACGGCTGGTGAGCACGGTCGTTCTGTGGAGCGTTGTGCTCGCGGCGATGTTCTCCCCCAACAGGATCCTCTCCGACTACTTCTTCCTGACCATCATCTGCCTCCTGTCTGTGGCCGGCATGTACGAGTTCTATGCCATGGCACGCCGAACCGGCCTCAAATGCTTCACTCAATGGGGGATGCTTGTTGGTCTCGTGTTGCTCATCGGAACCTACCTGCACCTGCACGGCCAGCTCGGCATTTCCGGCACGCCTTCCCGCGTCAACGATTTCGAGACATCCCTGCTCATACTCTTCGTCCTGGGACTGTGCGTACGTCAGTTCCTACACCACAGCCTGGAGCAAGCCATGGCTGGAATGGCCACCACCCTGCTGGGACTCATGTACGTTCCGTGGCTTCTCAACTTCATTCAAAAAATCAATTTCTTCCCAGGAGTCGAAGGGACCTGGTACGTGCTGTATTTCATCGTGGTGACGAAGGCCAGTGATGTGGGGGCCTACGTGACGGGATCACTGATCGGCCGCCACAAGATGATCCCAAGAATCAGCCCCGGCAAAACGTGGGAAGGATTCGGAGGAGCTATCGCTGCATCCATTCTTGCAAGTCACCTGCTCAATCACTTCGCGGGCCATCATCTGCTTGGAATGAATGCGCTGCACGCAACCATCCTCGCCGCAATCCTGGGCTCAACGGCGGTTATCGGAGATCTCATCGAATCCATCTTCAAACGTGAAGCGGGTGTGAAAGATAGTGGCGGACAGTTTCCTGGAATCGGGGGCATTCTCGATCTCCTGGACAGCCTCCTGTTCAATGCCCCGTTGATGTATCTCTACCTGCGCCACATCCTGGCTCATCCGTAGTGTAGTGTCCCACCGGTCATCCATGCGCAGAGCTGAGTGATGAGCTCGCTGGCATCGTGAGTCGGCCTCACAACGCCACGCTCACAAATATCCGTGGAATCTTTGCAAAGCTCCGGATAGCGACCGATCAGCCGCCCGTTGCCCAGCCCTCCACCCATGATGATCCCAGTCGATCCCCATCCATGCCCACTGCCATCCCCGCTCGGAACCAACGCACGTCCAAACTCTGAAGCCGTGAAGAGGATCACGTCCTCAGAGAGGCCCAAAGCATCCATCACATTCTGGAAACCCACGAGACATCGGCTCAGCTCCCCTAAATTCGCCGCGTGCCGTCGCAATAGATCGGTGTGGTGATCCCAGCCTCCCTCGTAAAGAAACACCCCGAGCCGCAGATCCTCACAACTTCTCCCCGCTTGGATCAGACGTGCCACCCTCCGAAGCTTGTCCGCAAGAGGACTCTCCCCCGGGATACACCGACCTAAATCCAATCCAGGTTCTTCCGTTGCTCGCAGACTCTCCCGAAGCTGCTTGAGCCCCCCTGCCCTGAGCTCTGGCAGCCCGGCGCCCTCATCCACAAGATTCATCCGCCGGCCACGGGTGTTCAGATGGATTGCAGAAGTCATCAGCCCCGCTTGCAGAGAGTTGTAGCCCTCCAGGGAACAGTTGATCCATCCCACATCCCCATCGGCAGCCCGCCCCATCCACCCCGTGATCCCATCATCTTCCCACCTCAAGCCCATCCAATCATCTGCGGCCCGGCCATGATCATTCGCGGCTTCAGCGGGACAAGGTCCGCACGCCATCCGAGCCCGGACTCCGTCGCTCGACTCCCCCGGGTTCTGAAACATCCCTATGTTCGAGAACAGAGAAACCCGCCTTGCCCGATAGGGGTCTTTGTCGCCGTTGAAGAGCTGTTGCAGGTCGAACATGGCGGGGTGAAGACCGAACACCCGTCCACAAGCGGCAGGGTGCAACGGGCGAAGAGGCAACAGATCAGCCTCGCGAATCGCGAGCCCTGATCGGATCGAAGCGTAATCTGAATACCCCCGGCCAGCAGGCACGAGCATGTTGAACCCATCGTTCCCTCCGCCGAGGAACAGGCAGATCAGCGCTCGCATGCCAGAGCGCCTGCTCGCTCCCGGTCCGAGCCTTCGATTCAGGATCGAAGCTCCTTCGTCCATGGATCCATGGGAACTCCCCTCACAAAGCTGTGATGTCATCCATGCGGCGCTTCCTGTCCGTGCGAGGAATTGGCGACGATTCATGGAGTTGTTGGCTGGGTCCGGACGCTGACTCCGGGTTGTGGTGCTCTCGCTCAGCGGGTTCGCTCGCGGATGAGAGCATTCCTGATTTGGACCGACCCTTCTCCCCGGCTTAGCTCCTGGAATCCGATTCGTCCTTTCAAGGGCCGTTTGGACAGGGGGATTGCAGGCTGACCGTTGTGTCGCAGAACCTCGGCTTCCATGTGGCTTAAATCCACGTCCTGGATGAGGGTGTTATTGAGCCACGCCTTGATCCTGGGCCCGCGACACTCCACACGGTAGTGGTTCCATTCCGTTGGGCGATAAACCTGTTGGCGGGGAGCGATCGCACGATAGATCCCGCCGGTGAGCTCAGAGTCCTTGGCCGCGGGATTGTATCGGAGATCAGCCATCTGCAATTCGACGGCATCGAACGCAGGGTCTCCAGCCGGAGGGGTGCGGAGAGCGAGCCCGCTATTGCCGCGTTCGCCCAGCTTGAAATCGAATTCGAGATCAAAGTCGGAGTACTCCTTATCGCTCATCAGCCAGGAACCTCTTGGAATTCCGCCATGAAGTGTTCCTGATCGCACCTCCCAGACCGCAGCTTCCTTGGGGGGGCGGCTGACATCCGCCCAATCACGTACGCTCCACCCTTCCGGCACTCCATCCTTGGGAAACAAAGGAGCCCACTGAGATGAACTCGGTGTTGAACAACCTACCCCCGAAAGAACACAGATCAGGACAATGCAGGCAGAGAGAACGGTCAGGCTGCGGGTGTGTTTCATGGGGTGACCATCTGTCCAATCCGAGTTCCAAGGCAAGCGCATCCTCCACCCAGCCTGGCCCGTGGAGTGAGTTGGGGGCTGGCAGTTGAGGCTTTACACCTCGGGCCGTAATTTCGCACAGTCTCCGCCCGTGCCAGTCTCAACACCGACACAGAACCGGCTGTCTGGCGGGCAGCCGACCAGGCCCCACCCCACAGCACAACCACGATCAGCAACCCCTGCTGGACTCCAACAGGGCATCGCTCGATCCCAATCATTCCTACTGAGTGAACTCAAGCCTGAGGGCTACTGGGTCGGGGAACTGATGGTTGACTCCACCTTGGTGTCCGACACGGTCGCCTACCATCACTGGAACAGTAAAGTTGATCCGATTTGGCAGAAAAAAGCGGTAAACTACATCTTTGCCAGGCAATTGCAGGACGGAGGCTGGAACATTTATCACGGGGGCCCTGCTGAAGTGAACGCCACGATCAAGGCCTATCTGGCCTTGAAGCTCGCCGGGGTTCCAGTGACGGACCCACGCATGCTCAAGGCACGCGAAATGGCGCGAAGCTTGGGCGGGGTGCCCAGG
>VHDG01000167.1 GCA_016871475.1 Verrucomicrobiota bacterium | reverse complement strand
GCTACCAGATGACAACGTCCGACCGCTGGCGACGCACGTTGACGGACACAGTCATCAAAGGCGGACTGACCTGGAGATTCTGACTTGGCCGGAACGTGTGACCATTTCTTGAGTTGATCGCACAGGCGAATCGGGAACACTCGCCCCATGCAATGCCTGTTCTCCCACAAGTCCCGCGAGTCCGGTGCCGTTTCGACCCGGATGCTGGCGGTGATACTCATCATCGCCGTTGCCATCGGCTTCGTCGTCTGGCGGCTCCGTCCTCCGGCTGCGGACTCGAACGCGGGTGTTCCCGCGGCGCCCCCCGAGATGGCCCGGACCAACCTCGTGCTCGTGGAAGGACGCCTGCGATTACCGGGCACCAACACTCCGTTCACAGGTCTCATGCTGGAACATTCGGCTAACGGCGCGTTGCGATCCCGCTCCGCCGTTTCCAACGGACTGCTCCATGGCCTGTCCGAGGGATGGTACACCAACGCACAGATCCAGGTTTCCGAACACTTCAAGGAGGGGGTCTCACACGGCGTGCGCACCAAGTGGTATGCGAGCGGAGCGAAACAGTCTGAGGCCAGCATCGTCGACGGTAAACTGCACGGCACGTTCCGAAAATGGCATGAGAACCAGGTGCTTTCGGAGCAGGTTGAATTCGTCAACGATCAACCCGAGGGTCTCTCGCTGGCGTATTTTCCGAGCGGTTATCTCAAGGCGCGAGTGACCCTGCGGAACGGCCAGCCCACAGAGCAGACGTTCTGGAAGGACGGCGAGAAAAAGGAGTGACTCAGCGCCCATCAACCGGAGAAGCCCAACCTGCGAGCGCGATCGTCCCAGGATCGCCGAATGAAGATGAGTGCAGCGAACGAGGAACACCCAGATGCTGGCGAGACGCCAGCTCTCCCAGCAGGCCCACCAATGCGACCAGGCCCTTGTCACCGCCAGCAAACGGCTCGCGCATATGCTTTCGACAGACTCACGGCAGGTCCCATCAGAGCCGCGTGAGAACGAACTGCGTAGAGCGATCTGCGCTGCAGGCAATCAGGCAATGGAGAGTTTGACTCGGTCAGCTTTCGCGAATACGGTCTGCCCATGTTCCCAACGAGGTTAGTTCAAACAGCCCTGCTGAGTTGTTTTCTCCAGAGCGTTCCCGTGTTCGCAAATGGGTTTCCGGGTGAACCGGACCTCAGCTTCACCCCTCCCATCACCGCTACAGCCGTTCTTCCGCTCCCCGATGGGCGCGTCGTCGCAGCGGGAGTGAGAACGTTTCGATTGGATGGCTCCACGAGCGGCACGGAAGTAGTGATCCTTCGCCCGGATGGCAGCGACTCACCTCTTCCCTGGCTGCTTCCTTCGGTCTTCTCAACCATTTACGACATCGACCAGTTTGATGACGGTTCATTCCTGGTTTCAGGAACATGGAGCCCCAATGGTGCTCCCACCACCGCCCAGATAGCCAAACTTGAGCCAGGCGGCGTTGTTCATCCAGAGTTTGGCGCGAACCTCGGGCTCAGAGGTGAAATCCGGGAGACCGTCCTTCTCCCGGGAGGCGGCATTGTGATAGCTGGCACACTGACTGATCCCAGCGACGCCTCAATCTCCGGCATCGTCCGACTCAACTCCAATGGAAATGTTGATCGAACCTTTACAGCAAGCGGAGGCGCCCGGCTGAGCAGCAGCGAAGGAACTGTGCTGACATTGAAAATGCTTCCGAATGGAAAGCTCCTGGCCGGCGGTGAATTCGTCACCTTTGACGGAACACCGCAGGCTGGACTCGCACGACTGTTGCCAACGGGTGAGCTCGATACCACTTTCCGGTCGCCCCTGCGACCTGGATCGATGGTGCTGGCGATGGCGTTGCAGCCGGATGGCCGCATTCTCGTAGCAGGGTTGGTTAACCTTCACGGCTACGCGCGAAGTACCGTTGTTCGCCTGAACACCGATGGAGACCTGGATCCTGCTTTCCGTCCCGTGAGCACCGATCTTGCTGCCATTCGGAGTCGAATGGGCCTTGCTGTGGATGATCAGAGCCGGGTCCTCCTGAGCGGAGCTTTCGGGTTCGTGAATAATGTTCGTTACCGAGGAATTGTTCGGTTGTCGCCACACGGAATTCCGGATCCAAACTTTGCTCCATTCTCGAAATTCTATCCGATTCCCACGGTTACGAGCAGAAACAGCAGGCTGGCCTTGGGTTTTCAGGGTGAGGTTTACAACTTCCATCAAGCCCAGGGTTGGGAAGGCTTCATTCCCGGAATTCTAAGACTGTTCGGAGGTGACCAGGACCCATCGCCACCGACGATACTCGATCATTCTCGGAACTATCAGAATGCTGAAGGGGAGCGAGCTGAGTTCACGGTGCAGGCTATCGGCTTTCCTTCTCCTTCACTGCAATGGTTCATGAATGAGAGGGCGATACCCGGCGCGACCAACGTAAGCCTCGTCATCAACGCGCTCCGACGATCTCATATCGGAATCCTTTCTGTGGCTGCCAGCAACAGTTTGGGAATAGTCTCCCAGCAGATCGCCAATATCCTTGTTCTTCACAGGAGCCGCGGCCCAGGTGAGATTGATACCTCGTTTCGGCTCGAGGATCCGAGTCTGGATATAATTCATTCCGTCAGCCAGACATCGGACGGACGATTGATCGTTGCGGCCCTGATGCAGCAGGGAGAGGCGAACAGAATTCTTCGTTACGGAGTTGATGGTCTGCGGGATCAGAACTTTTGGGTGGATCTCGATCTTCTTCCCCCTTTTGGTTCGGTCAGCGCAAATTTGCTGCCACTCGAGAATGGAAAGATCCTTGTGGGAGGTCGTTTCGGAGGAGTGGGTGGAACAAAACGAAGGAACCTGGCCCGGCTGCTCGCTGATGGTTCGCTTGACTCTTCCTTTGCTGACCTCGGAGGTGCCTCAGGCCCCATCACCGCTCTTCTCAGGTTGATGGACGGTCGCTATTGCATCGCAGGTAGCTTCACAAACATCCAGGGCGTGGATCGGTTCAGGCTGGCAATCCTCAATCCTGGTGGAGCGACGGATGAGAGCTTCACCCCCCCCTGCCTTCAGCGCTGATGCACAGATCGCCCGGCTGTTTCAGGCCGCGGATGGCGGAATCATCGTGGTTGGGAAATGGAGCGCGATTGAAGGAGTGCCTCGGGCAGGGCTGGTTAAGATTGGATTGAACGGGCAGGTTGATGCTCAGGCGTATGGATCACTTTCCTCAACCTCAGTGGTGGCGACGACCTATTCCGATGGCCGGATTCTAACTGCGACCCGGGAGTCTGGGTCCACCTTGGTGGAGACACGAATAGCTCGTTTCTTGCCCGATGGCAGCGTGGATCCTGGTTTCCAGCCCCCGGGACTTATCACTGGGAACATCCACAGTTTAACGGTTGATCTGGAGGGACGGGTCGTGGCCTCCAGCCTCGACTCTCTTTCCATCGCTGGAACATCCTTTAGGCCCGCCCTCCGGTTCTTTCCTGATGGCAACCTCGATCCTGCTTTCGCGAGAGCCTCTGAAACATCGACGACGCGGCGGAGTGGTGATCGGTCCATGATTTTGATCCCCGATGGA
This sequence comes from Verrucomicrobiota bacterium, assembly GCA_016871475.1. Lineage (GTDB taxonomy): Bacteria > Verrucomicrobiota > Verrucomicrobiia > Limisphaerales > UBA11320 > UBA11320. The sequence goes on along the minus strand of VHDG01000167.1, from coordinate 4,196 downwards.
CGACTGGCGGTCATGCAATCAACGCAAGTCGTTCTGAGGCTCAGCGAAGACAGGAGTGCTGAGCCGCCGAGACTTGCTGCTCCGTTCACGAGCCGTGGCGCCAGCTTAGGTGCCATCGCTCTCCTGAATGCGCCGGTGGAAGGGGATGACCTTCAGTATTCCTGGTTTTTCAACGGTCAGCGTTTGAATGAGGGCAATTTCTTCTACCGGATTGCATCGGTCTCCCTGCTGAACTTTGGCGACTATTCCTTTATCGCCAGCAATCGGCACGGATCGGTAACCAGTCCGCCAGCCCGGCTTTACCCGCTCAAGTCCGGTCCCATTGGTGGTGGAACGTCGCCAGCTGGCAGGACCGCCTTCCTTGGTGAGGACGTCCAGTTGCCATTCGGCCGACCCTCCGGTTCCGCACCGTTGCGAGTTCAGTGGTATAGGAACAGTCAACCCATGCCAGGCGAAAGCGGCTCCGAGCTCTGGCTCCTGAATGTCGGGCCTGCCGACAGTGGGTATTACCAACGCGTGACGAGTAATCCCTACGGCGAGGCACGCAGCCCGATCTACGCACTATCGGTGCCCATGGAGTCTTTCGTAGCTGAAGCTCTGGATCTTGTGGGTGCCCGGTGGGCGACCGATGATGCAGGGCTATGGCGATCGATTACGGACGACACCAGTGACGGTGTGGATGCCGTCAGGGTGGGACCTGTGGCTGGCGACATATCACCGTGGCTCCAGACACGTCTGGTGGGTCCAGGGACACTCGGCTTCCGATGGAAACTCGGCGATCCGGACTCCCGTTACAGTCTGGCATTCGTTCTATCCTCAACTCCGGGAGCGACGCAGAGGCCGCCTTCACGAACCAGCACTTCAGCTAATTGGGAGATGGTTTCAGTTGAGCTCAGCTCTGGTGTTCACTACCCCACTTGGATCTTCAAGCGCACACAGGTCGCTGGTGCGAGTATTTCCTCCGCCTCATTGGATCAAGTTGTATTTACTCCGAAGACCCCGGCCCCTCCCACGATTTTGCGGCACCCGCAAAGTATGACATTGAGCCCTGGAACTCCCCTGAAGTTGTTTGTTTCCGTGCGCTCACAGCTTCCCGTCGAGTTCCAATGGTTCCGCGACGGCACGATGATCCCAGGAGCATCCGGCTCTATTCTGGAACCACCCACAACTCAAGCGGCTGACTCGGGAGCGTACGAGGTACGTGTTTCCAACTCGCAGGGAGTGGAAACAAGTCTGCCAGCGCACGTCAGAGTAACTGACCAAGCCTCACCGCTTGCGGTAGGTCATTTCATCCCTGGCATGGGGTTGGAATTCACGCTGCCGAGTGAGCCTGGTCGGGCCTATCGGCTTCAGACGAGTGACGATCTGAAAGACTGGGCTGACGTAAGCGACTGGACTTCGCCCTTCAGCGGAACACCCATCCGAGTTCTCGATCCACGGGGGCTAACCGGGGCGCAGCGGTTTTATCGCGCAATTCCCGAGCCTTAGTTAGGGATCGGTGGCTACCCGCACTCTGTAGAACCGACTGTTTCCTTCGCCGGAAAGAATCTCACGATGAGTAAGTTCTGACGTTCCAGCCACGACGGGTTGCCCAAGTGGCATCCACCGAGAAGGACTCAAAGTATCTGTCCCCTCCACCTGATAGGTGATTCCTGGCTGGCCTTGAAAACGAATCTCCACATGGGATCCGTCAAGCCGGATGGCCGTGATGGTCGGTTGGATTTGAGATAGGCCAGGCATCACCCTGATCGCAGCACTGGAGCCCATCAAACCGCCTGTCGAGACTGCGGCCAGGCGCACGCTATCCCCGGCTTCCGCGATCGTGATTTCACCCGTCCACTCTCCCCCTCGCAGAATTATCTCAGCTGGCTGAGAGATGGGAACCGTTTCTTCCAGGGAGAAACGCATGGCAGGCAAGAGCGTTGATAGCTCCGGCCGGGGATAGCTTCCATCCCAGGCAGCGGGTGGTCCGAAGGCACTGTCGGTTGCAAAGACGCGGCTGCGCAGCACGCCCGTGTCCGTGGCGAACGCTATTCCGTCAGAGCTGTAAATCCCGTTATCAAACAAGATATCGAGGAGCAGCGGTCTGGTTCCGTCGTATGGAAACGGAGTTGAAAGCGGCAGGTTGACCCAACCTGCGTGCGGAGGCTGCCAGTCGCCTTCAAAGAGCGTGGTCCATCCTGAATTGTCCCACTCGGTGCTCTCCAGGGAGGACGGAGCATGGGGCTTGCAGCGCAATCGGAGGTTTTCGAGGACCTGTCCAGGGATGCTCTTCAAGTTGATCTCAATCGAGCTCAGCAAACCCGCCGACCCCAGCTCGTTGGTGGAATATAGATACTGGCCCCGGGCATCCTCAAAGTACGAGCGGAGCGGAAAGCCCCATTCGTTCGTGGCGGGAGCGACAGTGTTCGTACGAACTGATCGGAAGGCACGGATCTGCACCCGCCCTTCGAAATCATGGCGCCTCGCGCCTGATGCATCCACCGCATGGACCGATACGGCAAAAGGGCGGCCAGCTGTCTGCGGTTCTGAAGGCACGATCAGGCCAAGCGAATGTAACTCTCCAGCATCGTCATCAAGGACCTTCACTTGTGCTCTGTCCACCCCCGCTCGGACAGCGAAGAGATTGGTGAGGACCACGCTGAAATATTCAGCTCCCTCATGCCTTCGATCCCCTATCAGGGGAATCCGTGCCACGTGCTGGGTCTGGCCCTCGAAAAAGATCACCTGACCTCGTTGCGGAACATAATCACCGCCGGCCAGAGCGGTTCCATCTGCGGTGAACCAGTTGGCTGCTGCGATCCTGCCCAATGCACCGGTCAGAAATATTGGAACCGTGGCGACGGGTGCATCCTTTGGCTGACCTTCCACAAATGTCACCGATCCGACGTGTAGGGCAGGCTCCAGCTCATCCTCGATGATGGAGGCTGAGGCGGTGCCGTCCGCAATCGTGGCGTTCCGCGCGCGCAAGAGAGTGACATCGAAACTTTCGAAAACCTCAAAGATGCGATCTCCGATGACTGGAACCTCGATGAACTGCTGGGTGACTCCGGGTGGAAACACCAAGGTTCCCTGGGTTGATTGATAGTCGAAGCCCGCCACCGCTCCCGCATCGACGGTGGTGTAGTCAACCTCGACCACGCGCTGGATGGGTCCTGATAGGCGTACCCGAAACCTTGCCTGTGAGGTTCCACTGTGCCCCTCGAGAACAGTGGTGTTCTGCACCACAACCAGAGGAAAGCCGACATCCAGTCGAAGCTGGAGGAAATTGTTTTCGGGCGCGCTATCACCCGGAGTTTGAGGGATCTCGTTGAGTAGTTTGTAAGAACCGGGTTCGGCAGGCTGGAAGGTCAGCTGTATCTCCCTGGCACTGCTGGGGGGAATGAGATCCCACTGAAAGCGCCAGCCATCCGGCGCAACAGAGCTCTTCGCCCCCTCTCCAGCTGCAGATTGCAACTTCAGTTCAGGCGGGAAACGTATGTTCCATGTGATCGCACGGGCTTCAATCGGGCCGGTGTTTGTGAGTGCGAATCTAAGCGAGAGAGGCTCATCCACCAGGGTCGAAAAGGGCCTGTGCAACAGCAAAGCTGCCAGGTCCTTTGTTGCCTCCACGGTTATGGACCCGAGGTCTCCGGCGGCATTGTTGGAAGGTCCAATCGCTCGCAGCGAAGCCTCGGTTGCACTTCCAGATACCCGCATCGATCCGGTCCACAACCCGTTTGAAAACGGGCCTGCAACTGCGGGCTCTGTGATCAATGGAAGCTTGGCTGAAAACGGCAGGCCCAGCTGGAGGTTCCTCTGCTTGATCGTTCGTGGTGCCAGTCGCCAGTCGTCTGGAGAATCTGTGTCCCTGGAACCAACGCGCTGCCAGGTTGTCGCTTCAGATGTCAGAGCCGCGAGCGGCGCTCCGTTCCATTCAACCAATGACAGGGCTTTCGGCTTCTGGATGCGGAACGGGTTCGCATCCACTGCACAGGCGAAATCGACGACCTTGCCCTGAGGATCCAGGACCATGATGGCGATGGGCTGGTTGAACAGAAGGAAGCCCCAGCCCAACGTGACTCCCAGCCGATACTCAGGGAAGCTACCCGGCGACCTGCCCAGTTCGCGGATCACGAAACTATCTCCGGGCAACGCAACGGCTCCAGCCGGCAGGGTGAACGACACACGTGGATCAGGCCACCGGCTGAGATCAT
>VHDG01000166.1 GCA_016871475.1 Verrucomicrobiota bacterium | reverse complement strand
CGCCCTGCCCTGTGGCATAGCGAACTCCCATGCTGTCCTGAGCACCTGGATGCCCCCTCTCCGCGGCCTCGTTGAGCCAACGCACCGCCTCGACGAGGTTCGGGTCTGTTCCCTGCCCGTTGAGATGACGTACCCCCAGACTGTACTGCGCCTGAAGGTGCCCTGCCTCAGCTGCCTTTTTGAACCACGAAAAGGCACCGATTTGATCAGGGACGGGTGCTTCGCTCAACCTCGTGGCTAGCTCGTATTGCGCGATCGCGTCCCCGTTTCCTGCGCGCGACTTCAGTTCTGGCAAGGCTTCAATATTGTCATTTTGATTACCCATGATTCAGCCCTCCCCTGTGGCTGATGACTGTGATTATCTCCAAGGTCCATTGTCTTGTTTGAACCGGGTCAGCTGGCGCAGCTCCACTTGCTGCAAGGCCTCCCGATCCTTGTCTGTCAGGAGCCCCGGGACAAACCACCTGGCGCTCCTGATTCTGTTTTTACAACAGAACCCCTGGCTGCGTGCTCTCTGCCGGCAAAGGCAGGGAACCGTGAACCGCTCCCGCTGTGAGCGTCCGGCTACCTGTCGAGTCTGCAGATGCTCCGCTGCTGAGCGGTTGTAACCTGGGTGCCTGCCGAGGTCGTGGCGAATTGCCGGGCTCAAGGCAGCTCCAGGTCCCCCATGCGCATGCAAGGAACACCCGTTCCACCCGTCTTCCTCGACTGGCTCGCTTCTTGGCATCGGCAACGGGGCGAAAGCCTTAAGCACCTCGAGCCCCGGCAGGCGCCTGTTCGAGAAACATTACCCCGAATTCACCCCGCCCGGATACACCCCCAAAAAACAGGCTGCGACCTCGTTGCGATTAAGTCACATCCGGGAGAGTCACCTGAAAGCGTGAACGAAAGCTCCTTGAACATTTGTGCGTTTTCCTGCGTCCTCGATGGGTGCTTCCTTGCTCCAACATCAGAAGACTCGCGGGAGTTTTCAGACCTCTCCTGGGCTGCCTCTTTCTTGGCCTGCCTTTCTCCGTGGTTGCTCAACTGCCCGCAGCCCGACTGGACGCGGTGTTTCCCCCGGGTGGTCAGACGGGTACACGGGTGGAGGTGGCTGCCAGTGGGGCCGACTTGGATGATTCCCATTCCCTCCTTTTCTCCCACGCCGGCATCCTGGCATCACGCACACCCGGCATGGCCGAAGGACGGTTCTCGGTGACGATCGCAAGCAACACTCCCCCGGGTGATTACGAGGTGCGGGTCATGGGCCGTTTCGGCGTCTCATCTTCGCGCCTTTTCTCCGTGGGAGACCTGCCGGTGTCGATCGAGAATGCCACCAACGGATCTCCAGAGTCTGGCCAGGCCATCGCCATGGATTCTGTGGTGTACGGGCAGGCGACTTCCTCGAAATCGGACTTCTTCCGATTCGACGCCCGCAAAGCCGTTCGACTGTTTCTGGAGTGTGAAGCTGAGGCTCTCGATTCCAAGATGGAGCCGACCCTGATCCTCTATTCGAGGGAAAATCAGGAAGTTGCCCGCAGCCGAAGAGGAGGGTTTATCGACTTCACCCCGCCTGCCGACAGTTCTTATTACGTCCGCATTCACGATCAGCTGAACCGAGGAGGGACGGAGTTTTTCTATCGACTGACCTTGACCTCACGGGCTCATCTGGATTTTTCGATTCCGTCCGCCGCTCTGCCTGGTTCGAACAGAGTGTTCACAATTGTGGGCAGGAATCTGCCCGGCGGAAAGCCATTCCCTGAAAAGTCGCCGGATGGGAAACCTCTGGAGCAAATCGAGATTTCCCTGAATGTCCCTGGCGATCCGTGGGGGCAGGTCCCTCTGCCCGCCGGCTTGGGGCTGCCGTCTCAGGCAGCTGGAGTCGATGGCTTTGACTGGAGGCTGGCCACCTCAAACCGGACATCCAATCCTCTCTTCATCTCCATCGCTAGCGTCCCTGCCGCCACAGAACAGGAAGCAAGTTCCAACAACCAGCCGGCCCAGGTTGTGGAGGTCCCGGTGGATGTCTCAGGCCGGTTCCAGGGGGCGCAGGATCTGGATGCCTATGAATTCCAGGCTAAGAAGGGCCAGGTTTGGATCATCGAGGTGCTGAGCCATCGATTGGGGTCGCCGTGCGATCCGGCACTCTTCGTCCAGAGGATTAGCAAGGACGACAAGGGCAAGGAGGCGAAGACTGATGTTGGAGAGAACTACGACGCTGAAACGGTGATTCCAGGCAAGGAGTATCGCACCGACACCGGAGATGCGATGTATCGGCTGGAGGTGAAGGAGGATGGGACTTATCGAGTGATCGTCAGGGATCAGGCGCATTCGCGTGAAAGCCCGAAAGCCCGGGTCTATCGCCTCGTCATCCGGCCGCCGATGCCGGACGTTCGGCTGGTCGCCACTCCCTTCTACGTTCCTCCTGCGAACAACGATTCCCGGGAGATGAAGGTCCCCGGCGTATTCCTTCGCAAGGATTCGACGATCGCACTGAAGGTGATGGCGTTTCGCAGAGATGGCTTTGATCTGCCCATTCAGCTCACGGCCGAGGGCCTGCCCGGCGGAGTGACATCGCCGGTTGTGCGGATGGCAGGCGATTCACGAACGGCCACCCTCCTGCTGACTGCCGAAGATCTGCCAACAAATGCCGTGGCCAGGCTCCGGATCATTGGAAAAAGCATCGGCCCTCAAGGAGAGCGGCGACACGAGGCGCGAGTCGGAGGAATGGTCTGGGGAGTGGCAAATCATGAACAAGAGCGGGTCCGCTCACGGCTGGGGGATGAGTTTGTGGTGGGAGTGTCCGCCGAGGAGGTTTCGCCCCTGACGATGGAAGCCGAATCGGCCTCGCCGATCGATGTCAGCCCAGAGGGAAAGGCGAAGATTCCTTTTCTGATCAAGCAACGCGCAGAGTTTCCCAACAATTTCAAACTCCGTCTGGTCGGTCACGCTGCGTTGGGGGGTGCCGGCAAGGAGCTGGATGTTGACAAGAAAGCGACGAACGCAGTTTTCGAAATCGATCTTGCGCAGACCAAGCTTCCGGAAGGCGAGCACTGGCTTCACGTCGAGACCCGCGCTTCTCTCAAGGTGCTGAGGAGCATCGCAGCACACCGCGAGGCGGAGAGTACGAAGGCGGAATCAGAGAAAGCCCTGACAATGCTGAAGGAGTCCCAGGACAAGGCCAAGGCCGCCCTGCCGGATCTCTCGAAGCAAATCGAAGAGCTCGAGGTTCAGGTCAAGACGCTGCCCGAAAAAATGGAGGCGCTGATGAAGGCTAAGGAGGCAAAGGCAGCCGTTGATGGGAGGCTTGCAGAACTCAGCAAGCGCCATGAGGAAACCACACAGGCAAAGACCACGGCTGAGAACCGGCTCAAGGCTTTTGCATCGAAGGATTTCAATGACCTCTTCTTTTCCACCCCAGTCCTGGTGCGAGTGACGACTCCGAAGGCCAAGTAGATGAAGATTAACCCATTCCATTTTGTCGCCGGCAGCCTGTGCTTCCTGGCTTTACCGTTGTTCGCGCAGCAGCCTTCGGACTCCTCTGTTCCTGCAGGGCTGCCGGTTGCGGATTTGAAGAGGTCATCGCCCGTGGATTTTCAAACTGAGATTCTTCCATTGCTGCGAAGCAGCTGCCTTGCCTGCCACAATCGTACCAAGGCAAAGTCTGATCTGGTGCTGGAGACACCGGCAGACCTGCGCAAGGGTGGGGAATCGGGTCCCGGGGTGGTGCCGGGCAAGTCCGGGGAAAGCCTCGTGTTCAAGCTCGCAGCGCACACCGAAAAGCCGGTCATGCCACCGAAGGAGAACAAGGTCGAGGCGCCCAATCTCACGGCGGAACAGTTGTCGTTGCTGAAACTCTGGATCGATCAGGGCGCCTCCGGCGAAGTCAAAGCCGATCAGGCGATGGATTGGCAACCCCTGCCCGACTCGCTCAAATCCGTCCTCTCCGTTGCGCTGACGTCAGATGGGCAATGGGCGGCGGCAGGCCGCGCCAACCAGATCGCCCTGTACCATGTCCCCACACGACGTCCCATGGGCCTGCTCACGGACCCGGGACTTCTCAAGGAGGGACTCTATTCAAAGCCCGGCGTTGCCCATCGGGACCAGGTCAACGCGCTCGTGTTCAGCCCGGATGGGAACTGGCTCGCCTCCGGTGACTACCGGGCGGTGAACCTTTGGAAACGCACGCTGACTGAACACCGGATCGATCTCAAATCAGAGGGCCTGCCTGCCGTGACGGCGGTCGGGGTTGCAGATCAGTGGATTGCCACCGGACATGCGGACGGAAAGGTCACCCTCTGGCAGGCAAGCGCAGGAATCCTTCAAACTCAATGGCAGGCGCACGCGGGTCCCATTCGACAAGTGAAGTTCGCTCCAGGTGGCAGCCGCGTGGCAACTCTCTCGGGCAGCCGCCGTATCGGCGTCTTTAATGTCTCGAGCTCGGAAGTCCTCAACGTTCTCTACATCCCCACACCGGCGGCCGTCACCCGGATGGCCTGGCTCTCCAATGACTTGTCCCTCGCTGCGGCGGCTTCGGACCAGACCATTCGGACATGGTCGCTTCAGCTCGGGCAGACGAATGCGGCAGTTCTGCAACGCGAGCTCAAAGGACACTCCGCGCTCATCACCGGATTGGAAGCGGTGCCGGGATCCAGCCAGCTCCTTGTGTCCGCGAGCATGGACGGGTCGGTCAGGTGGTGGAACTACGTCACGGGCGAGAGCGTACGATCCACGGAATTTGGTGGCCCGGTGAACACCCTTGCAGCCAGCAGCGAGGGATTGATCGCAGCCTCTTCCAATACGAAGCCCGGCATCCGGATCTGGGAACCGGGCGGGGAGAAGGTGCGGTTCGATCTCAAGGGGGATCGCTTTGACGAGGATGCATTGGTCCGAGCAGAGGCGGAGCTTCAGTTCGCCAAGGGGGAGGTGAGCTATCGACAGACCAGCTTGGATGAATCGAAGAAGCGGGAGAAGGCGGAGTCCGACTTTGCCGTCAAGGCCCTCGACAATCGAACGACGGCCGAGAAGAACCTCCTAGAAAAGCAGAAGGCCGTGCTCGCCGCAGTGGAAGCGAGAGCTGCGGCGGAGAAGGCTCCTGCTGAGATCGCGTCCGAACTCCAAAAGGTCATCGCAGGCCGGGACGCCGCCGAGGCAGCGGCGAAGCAGGCGGAGGCGGAGGCCGCCACCGCACTTGCGCGGGTGGACGCCGCAAAGGCTGCTGCCGAGCAGGCCCGAAAAGCATCGGCGGACCTGGCGAAAGCCATCGAAGCAGATGGACAGAAAACTCCCGGGCTCAAAGAGGCCAAGGGCATCGCTGACAAGCTGGCGACATCGGCTGACGGGTTGGCTGAGGATGGAAAGAAAGCCGCCGACCGGCTGGCACAAGACGCTGTCCCTAAACGGAAGAGTGCTGATGAAACAAAGGTCGCAGCAGAAAAGAAGATCGCGGAGCTGACCGAACGTCAGAAGAAGGCGCCTGAGGCGATTGCCAACACTGTGAAGGAGCTGGAGAAACTTGAGAAGGAGTCTGAGACGCTCCTGACCGCGAAGAAATCTTCCGAGGACCAATGGGTTGCGGCGCAACGAATCGCTAAACGGGCAACAGAGGCAGTGCCTGAAGCTCAGAAAGCCCTCGAACTGGCCCAGCAGACTCAGGCAAAGCGTGAGGCGGAGGTGGAGACGGCGAAAAAGACCGCCGCTGCGGCCACTCAGCCAGTCGTTGGGCTTGCCTTTCTGAACTCGGAAGGCGTGTTGGCATCTCTGGGCACGGATGGAAGAGTCCAGACCTGGGCGGTGGCCTCAGGGATCGGGATCGCCACCTCGCCGCTTCGCACACCGCTTCTGCCCGAAATAGCCGCACTCCGGGATGGCGGCGGCCTGATCATGGTCACCACAAATGGGGGCGCCCAGGCATTGCGACGACAGGAGAAATGGGAACATGCCGGCCAGGTGGGCGGGCTCCAGCACCAGGAATCACCCATCACTGGAAGGGTGAACACTCTGGAGTTCAGTCCGGACGGCAAACAGCTGGCTGTGGGCAGCGGGGAACCCTCGCGGAGTGGCGAATTGGCGATCCTGGACCCGGCTTCGATGAAGTGGGTCCGTGTCTTCACGAACGCTCACAGCGATGTGGTGCTGTCGGTAAGTTTTTCCAGCGACGGAGCCCTGCTGGCCAGCGCGGCATCGGACCGCTTCGTAAAAGTCTGGGACGTGGCGACGGGCGCGATGGCGCGATCGTTTGAGGGCCATACCCATCATGTGATGGGAGTGAGCTGGAAACGCGATGGCCGGACCCTGGGAAGCGTCGGCGCGGACAAGGTCGTAAAATTCTGGAACTATGTCACGGGTGAGCAACGGCGTACCATCACGGGAGGTGAGAAAGAACTGACCTCCATTCGCTATCTTTCGTTTACCGGTGAATGGCTTGTGGCCTCAGCTGACACCCAGGTCAAACTGATCGCAGACGATGGAAAGGTGCTGCGAACGTTCAGCGGGGCGAAAGACTACCTTCATGCGGCTGTCGGGACTGCTGACGGCCACTGGGTCATCGGAGGCGGGGCTGACAGTGTGGTGCGGGTATGGAACGGGCGGAATGGAGTCACGCTCGCGACTTTTCCCTGATTTGATTCAGCCTGGGAACCGGGGCTTCGGGACCGGGTTGCAAGAGATCGCACAGGGCTTCCGGCCCCGCATGATGTGCTCAACTGCCTCGGGAAGATCGGTGACGATTCGAGTATTGCGGAGCCGTTCACCCGCTGAAGAGGCCACTTCGTGACCATAGCCCGTTCTCACCAGGATCGACTCACGGACTCCCGCGTTCCAGCCGCACTCGAGATCGATCAGCTTGTCGCCCACCATATAACTTTGATCGAGGGCGATGCGGTGTCGGGCCTGTGCATCAAGCAGGAACTGGGGTGAGGGCTTACGCCCACGGCTTGGCTGATCGGGAGCCTCGGGGGCAACATAGATTTCAGCGAAGCGCACTCCCTCCCTGGCGAGGTCTGCTGATATCCGTGCATGAACGGCATCCACATCACCCATGCTGAAGTAACCTCGGCCGACGCCGGACTGATTGGTGACCATGAAAAGCGCAAATCCTGACTCCGCGAGCCGCTTCAAGGCATGAATCACACCCGGGAAATAAGCCACCTGCTCCGGCCGGTGCAGATACTTTTTCTCCTCAATCAGGGTACCGTCCCGGTCCAGGAAAACCGCCGGCGTCATTTCTCCGCCTCCGCATCCTCCACGGCATTTCTGATGAGTTCTTTGAACTGATCGATGCCCTCGTCAAACGCGGCGGCGATGGGAAGCACGGGAGTCTTGGTGATCTTGCGCTTGAACCTCTTGAGCAGATCCTCCGCTTGCGGCTCATCCATCTTGTTTGCGACCACGCAGCGGGGCTTCGACACCAGAGCCGGATCGTAGAGTTCCAACTCACGAAGGAGCTGACGATAGTCATCCCAGGGATTTCGTCCGTCGGTGCCCGCCATATCCAGAAGGATGACGATGATCTTGCATCTCTGGATGTGGCGGAGGAATGCGTGACCGAGGCCAACGTTCTCGTGGGCACCCTCGATCAACCCCGGCACATCACAGACAGAGAGCCGCCGATAGTCGCCGGGATACTCCACGATGCCAATCTGTGGAGTGAGCGTGGTAAAGGGATAAGGGGCGATCTTGGGCCGGGCGTGGGAGATCGTGCTCAGCAAGGTGGACTTGCCTGCGTTGGGGTAGCCGACCAGTCCAACATCGGCAATCAGCCGCAGCTCGAGGAGGAAATCACCTT
>VHDG01000165.1 GCA_016871475.1 Verrucomicrobiota bacterium | reverse complement strand
TGCTCAGGGGTGTGGCCTGGGGGGCGCACGCTGAAGGGTGGACAACGGGCCACGCGTCCGACTTCCACGGGACTTACGACAGGCCTGCGCCCAGGTTTGTTGTCCATCTCTTTAGGGCGCCCGGGCTATGCCCGTTTCGGCTTTCCTGGCCAGACCGTGCCAGTTGGGGCTCCCGGTAATGGTCGCTGATGAGTGGACCACGGAATACTGAAGACACGGAGAACGAGGGGACAACTAGACCGGTTTTCTTTCCGTGTGGTCCGCCTGTTCCGTGGTTCTCACTCTTCCGAGAAACCGCATCCGCATGCGGCTGAATGGGACCGAGATAGTAACCTAGGCTTTTGGCCTCTCCCCGGGCGGAGTGATTTGGAAGTTACGTTTCTCGAACAGGTGCCTGCCGGCGCTTGGGCTGCTCAAGGGTGGAGAACGAACCTGGGGGTGGGTCAACGGTGGGATCAGCCTCAATGCTCGACGTTGTCTTCTTTCCTGAGCGAGTTAGCGGAGACGGGCGGATCTTCCTCATCATCCGTGGGCTGTTTCGCGCGTTGAGCCTTTGGGAGTGGGAGAATCGTGGCGCTCAAGTCACGGTCGCCGGCCATCGATGGGGGAACGTCACATTTACCCCAGGAAGCAGCCTGCGAGATGAAGCGTTTGATCACATCGAAACCGATTTCCTTGTGAGCCTTCTGGCGTCCCCTGAAGCGGAGCTTCACACGAACAACCTGGTCGTTGCAGAGGAACTCGATGGCGTGGGAGAGCTTAACTCGAAAGTCATTCGCATCGATCACAGGGGATAGCTGGATCTCCTTCATCTGCCGCGCCGAACTGCTGGCTTGGGATGACTTTTTCCTCTTGGCCTCGTCGTAGAGAAACTTGCCGTATTCGATAATCCGACAGACCGGTGGGACCGCCGTCGGGGCAACTTCGATCAGATCCAGTCCGCGCGACTGAGCCAGCTTTAGCGCATCCCCGAGCGGCATCACTCCGATCGGCTGCTTGTTTTCATCGAGAACTCGGACCTCCCGGGCGCGAATCTTGCCATTCCGCCGGTGGGCGGGCTCGCGTGAAGGATACGGACGAAAGCCTGGACGACCGCTCAAGGTGTCCCCCTTCGGGATGATGTCGTTCCAGCTTGAGTGAGGTGGAATCGCGATGAAGTCGTTGGACCATCAATGTCCTGGCTCTGCGTTGCAGGCCGTGGATTAATCAGTTTGTTCAAGAGGCGGCCAGATTGGGGGTGGAACGGCAGGGAAACAAGGGAATTTCTGGGCAATCGAGCTCCCGCCCATCGGGGAGGTTGCGCGCCCAGGTCTTCCAAGCTTCCGACCCGGCATCGGGATTCGAGGAGCTGAGAGGCGACGCCTGTCTGAAAAAGAAAAGCCGCAGCTCAAAGCTGCGGCTTTCGAGTCAGAATTGAGAATCCTTACTTCGGCACCGTGGCGATCGTCTGCAGGATCCGGCTGGCGATCTTGTACGGGTCGCCCTGGGAGTTGGGGCGGCGATCCTCGAGGTAGCCTTTGTAGCCGTTGTTGACAAAGCTGTGAGGCACTCGGACGGAGGCTCCGCGGTTCGCGATGCCATAGTTGAATTTGTCGATCGACTGAGTCTCGTGGAGGCCCGTCAACCGAAGGTGGTTGTCCGGTCCATAGACGGCGATGTGCTCGTTCTTGTATTTGTCGAACGCAGCCATCAGACGTTCGAAGTAGTCTTTGCCACCGACTTCACGCATATGCTTCGTCGAGAAGTTGCTGTGCATGCCGGAGCCATTCCAATCCACGTCTTTGCCGAGGGGTTTGCAGTGGAAGTTGACGTCCACGCAGTATTTCTCGCAGAGGCGGACGAGCAGGTAGCGGGCGACCCAGACCTGATCAGCAGCCGTGCGGGAGCCCTTGCCGAAGACCTGAAACTCCCATTGGCCCTTGGCGACTTCCGCATTGATCCCCTCGTGGTTGATGCCTGCGTCATGACAGAGGTCGAGATGTGCCTCCACGATCTCGCGGGCGATGTTGCCGACGTTCTTGTAACCCACGCCTGTGTAGTATTCTCCCTGCGGGGGAGGGAAACCTCCAGCCTTCGGGAATCCGAGAGGAGCGCCGTCCTGATACAGAAAATATTCCTGCTCAAAGCCGAACCACGCGTCGGGATCGTCGTGAATGGTCGCTCGAGAGTTTGAAGGATGCGGCTTCCCGTCGGGCATGAGGACTTCGCTCATCACCAGCACACCGTTCCGGCGTGTCGGGTCAGGGTAGACCGCTACAGGTTTGAGCACGCAGTCGGAGCTGTGGCCTTCTGCCTGCCGCGTGGAGCTTCCGTCAAATCCCCAGTTTGGAAGCTCTTCCAGTTTGGGAAAGCTGTTGAACTCCTTGACCAAAGTCTTGCTTCGAAGGTTGGGCACGGGCTGATACCCGTCGAGCCAGATGTATTCCAGTTTGTATTTCGCCATGTTTCGTTGGTGGCTGATGTGTTGTTCGATGTGCGTATGCTGAATGACCAATGCGAACGCATCAGCACTTTCAGCAGCCCGGATGCCATTCGTCGCTAGGAGGACAGCAAGGCTGGAACATTCGTCCCAGACCGCTCCGGAAAGGGGACTCTTCTGCATTCACTCCACCGCGTTGGCAAGGGGAAAAGTTTGCGGCCGCCTGCTCCGATTTGAGCGTCGTGTCTAGATTTGACCGTACTGAACAGATCATGAATGGGCGGAATGATTATGATTCAAGACAGGCGTCCAGGGAAAGATCCGGGCTTGATCTGCAAGCCTGCACAGCACAGCTTGGCAGGATGTTGCGGGTCAAAGACACACTGAGATCGACTGTTCACCTGACTTTCGACGGACGCGTGACCAAGACCTATCACGGTTCGGATGCTCAGACACGCTACGCCAATGAGGTCAGGGTATTGCGCTTCCTCGAGGAAAAAGGCTGCGGATTTGTGCCGCGACTGCTGGATGCCGACCCCCAGAAGTTGAGGATCGTGACCTCGAATTGCGGCATACGCGTCGATCACCTGGACGCAAAGCGGAGCCAGGAGCTGTTTGCCGAGCTGGAGACCTTTGGGGTTCGGCACGAAGACGCAGATGTCAGGAACGTCACCTACCGCCAAGGGGATGGCCGCTTTTGCATCATCGACTTCGAGTTCGCGACCGTCCTCTCGGATTCGGGCAAGAATGCTCCGGCTGCGGGTTGACCCCTTCACGTTCGATCCCAAAACCCTATGGACACGCCCCCATCCTCAACTCGCGGACTGCAGCTGACGTGGCACGGGCGGACCGATGTTGGAAAGATCCGCACGAATAACGAGGACGCATTCCTGGGGCTGCGGTTCGATGCTCATGAGGTCCAGCACCTCGGGAGGGTAGGGCAGTCCTCGATGGAGCAGATGGATTTTGCGTTTGCCGTCAGTGACGGAATGGGGGGGGCGATGGCTGGAGAGTTTGCGAGTCGAATTACGGTGGAGAAAGTGACTTCGCTGCTGCCCAAGTCGTTTGGCCAGTCAGCGAAGGGGTTGCAGGCGGGCTTTGCGGATGTTCTGACCGAACTCTTCGATAAAGTGCATCGCTCGCTTGCGTACGTCGGCTCCTGTTATCAGGAGTGTCGGGGCATGGAAGCCACGCTGAGCCTGTGCTGGTTCACCCCAGGGTGGATGTATTTCGGGCATGTCGGCGACAGTCGTATCTATTACGCGCCCAAGACCGATCGGACCTTGAGGCAGCTGACCCAGGACGACACCTACGTGGGGTGGCTGCAGCGAACCGGGCAGATCAACGATCGGGAGGCTCGCACGCATTCGAGGCGCAGCGTTTTGCAGAAATCCCTGGGGGGGTCCGGCCAGTTTGTGGATCCGCAGGTGGGTGCGGTGGCTTACGAGCCGGGGGATTTGTTCCTATTGTGCACCGACGGGTTGGTGGATGGCCTGTACGAGCACCACATGCTCGACCTGCTGAGGCCTGCCGACAGCTCGAGCCCTGTTGAGAATCCGGCGCACCTCCTGGTCGAGGAATCTCTGGGTGCGAGTGGACGCGACAATACAACGGCCCTGGTGATTCAGGTGGGAGGAGATTTGGAACAGGCGAAAAAGTGATGCCCGATTTCTCCATTGACGCATTCAGAGTGTGAACCCAAGTTTCTGCGATCTGGTACGTCATGAAACGAATCCTCTTTGTTTGCACTGGTAACATCTGTCGCAGCCCGATGGCCGAAGGCCTCTTCCGACATGCAGTAAAGGACCGCGGAGGCTTCGAGGTTTTTTCCGCGGGCGTGGGTGCGATGCAGGGGATGCCGCCCAGCGAACACGCTGTCTCCGCTCTGAAGGAGCTCGGCATCGATATCAGCCGGCAACGAAGCCGTTCGCTTTCCGCCGAGCTCGTGGCGCGTGCCGACTATATCTTCGGCATGACCCATAGCCATGTGGACGCGATCCAGTTGCTCTATCCGAAGGCGGCCGAGAAGACGTTCCTCCTGCGTGAATTTGATGAGACCCTGGATCCCTTCGAGAAGGATATCAGCGACCCCATTGGCGGATCGTTTGACGTTTACGCAAACTGTCGTGACCAAATCGAACAGGGGATCGCCTCGGTGCTGAACTTCCTGGATCAGACGTCCGGGAATGTCGGTGGATCTTCGCTGAGGGATGCCAAGGGGACCATTGCGCTGGGATCGGATCATGCGGGTCTTGATCTGAAGGAGGCGATCAAGGGTCACCTTAAATCGATGGGGTTGAAGATCTCAGACGTTGGGACTCACAGCAGGGAGTCCACGGACTATCCGGACTATGGTCGTGCCGCTGCTCTGGCGGTGGCTGATAAGCACGCTGAGTTTGCCATACTGTGCTGCAGCACGGGTGTGGGAATGAGCATTGCGGCGAACAAGGTGCCGGGGATCCGGGCCGCTTTGGTGTTTGACGACAAGACAGCCCGCCTTGCCCGCGAGCACAACAACGCCAATGTGCTGTGTCTGCCGGGTCGGACCACATCTCCCACGGAGGCTCTCCGGATTGTGGAGGCGTTCATCGGCACACAGTTTGAAGGCGGCCGCCACGACCGGCGGTTGCGCAAGATTGAGAACCCCGACGCGGCAGGACTGGCGCTTCGGCATGTCGATCCTGAGATCGCGGATTGCGTGGAGGCCGAGAGAGCGCGTCAGCAGGAGAACATCGAGCTGATCGCCAGCGAGAATTTCACCAGTCCGGCGGTGATGGAGGCCCAGGGATCGGTGCTGACCAACAAGTACGCCGAGGGCTATCCAGGCAAGAGATGGTATGGAGGCTGCGAGAACGTGGATGTTGTGGAGCGCCTGGCGGTTGAACGTGCTCGAAAACTCTTCGGCGCCGAGCACGCCAACGTCCAGCCTCACTCCGGGAGCGGTGCGAACATGGCGGTGTATTTCGCTTTCCTGAAACCCGGCGACAAGATGCTCACCATGGATCTCAGCCATGGCGGCCACCTCACACATGGCAACAAGGCCAACTTCTCCGGAAAATTTTTCGAGATCATCCACTACGGCGTGAGCAAGGAGGATGAGCGCATCGACTATCAGCAACTGGCGCAGATGGCTCGTGAGCACCGCCCGAAGATGATTACCGTCGGTGCCAGCGCCTATCCGCGCATCATCGATTTCGCCAGGCTGGGCGAGATAGCCCGGGAGTGCGGAGCCATGCTGCTGGCGGACATCGCGCATATCGCAGGCCTGGTGGCGGCAGGGGAGCATCCCAGCCCCATCCCCCACGCAGATTTCGTGACCACGACGACGCACAAGACTCTCCGGGGTCCCCGCGGCGGCCTCATCATGTGCCGCGAGAAGTATGCGAAGGAAATCGATTCGCAGGCCTTCCCCGGCATCCAGGGAGGCCCGCTCATGCATGTCATCGCAGCGAAGGCGGTCTGCTTCCTCGAGGCCCTGCACCCGGGTTTCAAGACCTATCAGAAGCAGATTGTTTCCAACGCAAGGGCTCTTGCCGAGGGCATGAAGCGCAACGGCTTTAGGTTGGTGAGCGGCGGCACTGACAATCATCTCATGCTCGTGGATGTTGGAGCGAAGGGACTCACCGGAAAGGATTGTCAGATCGCCCTCGATGAGGCGGGCATCACCGTGAACAAGAACACGATTCCGTTCGAGACCCGTTCGCCGTTCCAGGCCAGCGGAATCCGGTTGGGAACACCCGCTGTGACGACACGTGGAATGAAGGAGGCCGAGATGGCAGCCATTGCCGATATGATCAGCGAGGCTTTGATGGATATTAAGAACCTTGACGGTGCGCATGCCGTCAGGCAGCGTGTCCGCGAATTGACCGCGAAATTTCCCTTGCCTTACTGAGCAAATCGTTAGTTTCGATAGTCCAGCCGCAGCTGATCTTTGTTTTTCCCACCGTGCCGGGAAGCAACTTGGCAATCATCCACTCGGTTTACCCAAACCGGATGCGGTGGGATCCCCAGCAGCAGCCACAGAAATAATTGATCCATTTCAAACCACTTTGAATTATGCCGAAGCCACCCAAGAAACCTGACCGATCCCGATCTCCCGCCGATACGCTGGCAACAAGTGGTGCAGCGCGGACTCAGCTAGCCCGCCCAGCCCGCCCCAAACTCGTCAAGCGCCCGAAAGGCCCTCTTCCGGCGGAGGAACTTCATCCAGACGACTCCGCCGAACCCGCGTCCTCCCAGGTGTCTCCCGCCACGCCCGCTGCTCCCGAGGCCACGTCGCGCCTAAACCTCCAGCCGCCGAAGCACCCGGTCGAAGCCGATGGACAGGAAGCCAATCCGGCTCCGTCCCAGCCTGACCAGAACGATAAGAATCAGCCCCAAGGCGTCACGTTGAACATCGCCAGCCTGCAGGCGATGAACATGACCGAGTTGAACCAGATGGCCCGTGGCATGGGCATCGATAACTTCGGGACCATGCGCAAGCACGAGGTCATCTATCACATCCTGGAGAAGAACGCTCAGCGGAATGGCATCCTCTTCTCCGAAGGAGTGCTGGAAGTCCTCCCTGAAGGGTTCGGGTTTCTACGCTCCCAGAGCTTCAACTATCTCCCGTGCCCCGAGGACATCTACGTCTCGCCCTCCCAGATCCGTCGATTCGATTTGCAGACCGGAAATCTGATCGCCGGCCAGATCCGCCCACCCAAGGACAAGGAGCGTTTTTTTGCTCTGCTGAAGGTTGAGGCGGTGGACTCTGAAGAGCCTGATGAGGCCAAGGACAAGACACACTTCGACAACCTCACGCCGCTCTTTCCGAACAAGCGGTTTTTGTTGGAGACCGCCTCGGACGAGTTGTCCACGCGCGTCCTTGACCTGGTCTGCCCGATAGGGAAGGGGACACGCGGACTGATCGTCGCGCCTCCCCGCACTGGAAAGACCGTTCTGATGCAGAAACTGGCCAATGCCATTCTGAAGAACAATCCTGAGGTTTATCTGTTCATTCTGCTGATCGACGAGCGTCCCGAGGAAGTCACGGAGATGGAACGCAGCTGCAAGCCCGCCGAGGTGGTCAGCTCGACATTCGACGAGCCCCCGGAGCGGCATGTGCAGGTCGCCGAAATGGTGATCGAGAAGGCCAAGCGGATGGTTGAGCACAAGCGCGATGTCGTGATTCTGCTCGATTCCATCACACGCCTGGCCCGTGCCTACAACACGGTGCAGCCGCACTCAGGCAAGATCCTCTCGGGTGGCGTCGATGCCAACGCTCTGCACAAGCCGAAGCGATTCTTCGGTGCAGCCCGTAACATCGAGGAGGGTGGATCGCTTTCGATCATCGCCACCGCGCTGGTCGATACCGGGTCGCGA
>VHDG01000164.1 GCA_016871475.1 Verrucomicrobiota bacterium | reverse complement strand
GCTATTTCCAAAAACGCACGGATGTGGAGCAACTGACGGAACTTCGGCCACTTGTTCGCCGTTGCACCGGAGGCGGACTGGTCCGCCATGACTCGGACTGGACTTACAGCCTGGCGATTCCGGCCACCCATGCGTGGTACCGCCTCCCGGCGGAGGTCAGCTACAAGATCCTCCACCAATGGATTCAACGATCTCTTCACCGGATCGGCGTCTCCACTCAGCTGTCTCCATGCTGTGCGAAGGCCATCCCTGGAGCGTGCTTTGCAGGTCCGGAGAAGTTCGATCTCACTCTGGAAGACCGAAAGATCGCCGGAGCAGCTCAGAGGCGGTCCCGAGAAGGCCTTTTGATCCAGGGATCCTTGCAGGGTCTTCCATCCCAGTCGGATAGGAGCGCCTGGATGCAGGCGATGGCGGACTGTGCCGACCCAGCCCTCTCGAATCCGGGAGTCAAAAGTGAACTACCCCAGCCTGTGCTGGTGGAGGCAGGAGGTTTGGAGCGAGGACGTTATACGCCATCGTCGGGTTTCCAGACCCGGCGTTGATACTCGGCTCGGGGGGCGGAGATCGGATGCACAGTTCGTTGTCGCCCCTTCAGCAACGGTGCCCCCACGACCCACAGCGCACAGCGTCGAAAAGTCACCTTTTCTGCTCGACCTTCAGCGGCCCTTACCGTTCACTCACGCCCGATCAACCCGGACAAGCCGTGCAGAAAAGCAACCTGCTGCGAGGTTCAGGGCATTGCTGTGCCCTGACATCTCAACAGTATTATTCTGGTGAAACCGCACGGCAAACCCTTGAGCGTACTATTTGTATTTCGTGATCTGTGCATGCCGTTATGAGTAAACATTCGTCCGTACGCGCCTCCATCGCCGGTCGGTCCCGCTTTCATTTATCCCGCTTGCTACAGGAGCTGGCTTAAGCTCCCAGCCCTTTCGCTCTGCATGATAACTCCGCGAAGGATACGCGGCCTAAAAGCCCACCGGATCGGGCGTGCCATCGCTTGGTGGATCGCCACCATGTGCGCGGCGCTGACACAAGCTGCGTCTTTGAAACTCGCCTGGGAGCCCTCCGAAGGTCCTCCCGTGTGGGAATACAAGATCTACACCGGATTTAGCTCCAACAGTTTGGCCAACCCGATTTCGTCGGGGCCTCACACCGAGTTTACTTTCACCAACCTGGTGTCGGGCTCGAATTACTACTTCGGGGTCAAGGCCGTGGACAGCAGAGGTCGTGAGAGCGACTTCTCCAACATCCTCCTCGCGAAGCCCGGCGACGTCGCAGTTGCCTTGCCCTGCGGGTCAGGGACCAATCAACCACCCATTTTGGAAATCCTCCCCGACTTCATCGGAAGGGAGGACACCGAGCTTAGGATCAACTTCACGGTCTCAAGCCTAAAGACCGAGCCAGAACAGATTCGAGTGCTGTGCAGAGCTTCCAACGCAAACCTGCTCCCGGCCGCCTCAATCCGATTGCTGGGGACAGGAACCCAACGTCAACTCATCCTCCAACCCGCCCTCAATCAGCATGGAACATCCACCCTGGATCTCGAGGTCTCCGATGCCGAATGCACCGCACTCACGGTGGTTAGTGTCAGATTCACCCCCGTGGAAGACTCACCGCAGCTGATCGTTCCTCCACAGCTGCTTCTAAGCGCAGGCCGGGAACCGCAGAATTTTCCGGTGAGAGTAATCGATGTGGATTCGCTTTCCCCGAATCTGAGCCTGGCGGTCGATCTTCCCCCGGACTCGTTGCTATCCATGACCAATATCCAAATCACGAGAGCGAGCAACGCGTGGAACCTTCGCATCTCACCGCCTGCTGATCGGTTTGGCACAGGTACCCTGGCTCTCGTGGCTTCAGACGGAATCACTTTCACCCGCAAGTTGACCATCCTCCAGATCGCCGCTCCAGACACCCTTCCCCAGCTTTCCGACGAGCGGATTGTCACGATGGAATCAGATCAGATTCAGCTCGCCTGGGTCTCCCAGGATGCAGCCTCCACGGAAGTCCTCCTCACCCCGGACGGCGCATCCACCCCGACGGCCTTTCCCGTGACTACAACCGTCGATGGTCCTCAATCGTTCCTCCTGACCGGCTTGGTCCCCGACACTCTGTACGGGATCCAGATCCGAGCCGTCGGTCACAGTGGACTGGACACAAACTCTTCGGTGATCCAGGTGAGAACACCCAGGGGACCGTGCGGTTCTCCGTCAAGCCCCCTCCCACAGATCCATCTCGTCGGTGATCCAATCGTTGCCGAAGACGGCCTGTTGCGCTTGGAAATCCGAGCCTCCAGTCAGCGTCGTGAGCCCGGCCTCCTGGCGCTCGCGATGACTTGGACAAACAGCGCGCTGCTTGGACCTGACCAGATCTGGCTGGAGGCAGGCGAGAACCACTGGCTCCTCTTCGCTCGACCCAGTCCCGATGCCACAGGATCGGAACTCGTTACTTTGCATCTGGAAGAGGATGGATGCATCACACAGCTCCCGCTGGAACTGCAGGTAACTCCGGTGGATGATCCTCCCAGTCTGGAGGAGCTGACTTCTGTGATCGTCCAGTCAGTCGACCTGCCAGCTGACATCCACATGGTGGCCTCCGACCTAGATACGCCGGTCGAATTGCTCACCCTCCAGATCGCATTTGATCCACCTGACTTTCCAGGCGAATCCAACCAGGTCTCCGTCATCCGGACCAATAAGAACTGGTCGCTTCATTTCACGGAGCCCTTCACTCAGCCCGGTACCGGGTTTGTGTTTCTCGCGATCGCAGACCTGACATCCACAAACACATTCTCCCTGCGCATCGTCGTTCTTCCTCCGCCCGACCTGCCACAAATCATTCGTCCCGCGGTCACGGCCGTGACATCTGACTCGATCTCCCTGGAGTGGGAATCAGTGCACGCAACGGAAACCGATATCGAGGCCAGCCCGGTTGACGGAGGGCCTGCGCTGCGTTTCACCCACGTGCTGAAGGAAGGCTCCCTACAGAGCCATCAAGTGAATGGCTTGAGGTCGGAGACTGACTACAGCCTTCGAATCCTCAGCCGAGGGCGGAGAAGAATGTCGGTCGAATCAGTTGCCATGGGCATACGAACCCTGCGAACGGCCCGGGTTTACCAGCCCATTGGGATTCCTCTTGCGAGATGCTCGGGGTCCGTGAATCAGGATCAGCTGACTTTCGGAATGAGCGCGCTGCTTCGAACATCTTTGGAAGAGGGAGAAGCGACCCTCACCCTGCCGATCTACCACGCAGCTGTGTATCGGTTTTGGATGCGAGTGCTCATCACTAATGAGCTGTCCAATTCAGTCTGGATCGGCATCAACGAAAACCCTCCTGTTGAGTGCAAAGTGCTGGGTCAGTCGGAAGGGAGGTGGCAGTGGGCGCTGGCAAGCGTCATGGAGGCCACTCCCGAGGCTCAACCTGTTCCGTTGAGCCAGTATCTGGCCCCGGGCAGACATCAGTTCCGGCTGCTGAATCCCGACCTCGGCTGGGCAGTCAGCCACATCATCGTCTCGAATGATCCCGAGTTCATCCCGGACCACTCAACCTCCATCCTGGGAGTGGCAGACCCCTCGCAGCTCACGGACCCCCTGATCCGGATTCTGATGAGTCAGCCTTTAGCATGGATTGGCAACCCGCTCCGCGGCGTTTCGGAACACGGCGGGACGTTTGTGCTGAATCCAGGAACCAACACGGTTGTTCGAAAACACAATTGGCAGTCGGAGACGACCCAAGACTCGAGCTATGACGGCGCCCACTGGACCTCCCGGCCCATCCTGGAATGGCGGGAATCGGCATCGGTTTCTCATGAGGAGACGAACGGGCTCGACATCGTCTTTTCGGGAACAGTCTCCACCCGGAATCTTCCCGTTCAGGCACGGGCAGGCCGCTGGCGCTGGGTCCCAAATCGTCCGGTCGAAGGTCTGGCTCCTGTGATCCTCGGGGTGAGCTTCCGGCCAGGCGATGAGATCACCTGGCTCGACACAGCCACAGGCCTGACCAGGACCAGCCGATACGATGCGGGTGGATGGAATCCAGTGCCCACCCTCAGCCTGGGAGAGTCGCTGCTTCTGGACCTCGTGCCACGAGAGTAAGTCCGTCGAAAACCGGCGTGGTGAAGCCCGTCAGAATCCAGGGTGACCGGGTTCTAAAGCCGCACCGCCACGGGCGGTAAAGGGCTTCAGCCCGACCCCGCGGCACTCACACGCAGCTCGCCCGGCGGGTGGGTGACCAAGTCTCACCCAAGCTGCCTCGCTTGCAGCCTTCTATCCCAAAAGTTTTACCGCACGGCGTTCCTTCGCACTGAGTGCGGCGGTATCAACGATCTGCTGGCCAATCCGGCTGATCTCCACAGAGACGGGGCCCTCCAAGTTCAGACCTTTCTCCAAACAATGGATGAAATACTGGACGGGGTTCTGGATGGGTGCGGCGAGCTTTCCGGCATCAATTCGGTGGCGCTCCGAGTTCTTCCGAGTTTGCACCGTCACGTAGGGATCATAGTTCCATGCGGAGATCGTTCCGTTCGTGCCACAAACCACGAAGCCACACTTCGGCTGGGTCATGGTGGTCCACGGGTCGGTGAACGTGCCCCAGCGGGTCTCGACTTTGGAGAGCCCATGTGCGTAGCGAAGAATCATAATGCTGTGCTCATCCACTTCCAACCCGACCGGCTCATCCACCACGCATGTGACCTCCAAAGGTTTCCGTCCGCCCTGAAACCAGGAGCCAATCGTGGTGCCGTACCCGGCGTAATCCTGAAGGGATCCGCCGCCAGCAGATCGCTTGTAAAACCAGCTCTGTGGCTTCTCAGCCTGCACTTGCTCAGGGGTCTTCTCGAGCTTGTCGGCACCATGCCACAAGGGTCCACGATTGCCCCCGTAGCTGTGGAATTCCATCACCTCGCCAATGACCCCCTGATCGATCAGCTGCTTGGTCATCCGGATTCCCGGATCCCAGGCCAGCGGCCAGTTGATCATCAGCTGCTTGCCCGCCGCCTTCATGCTCGCAATCATGGCGTCAGCCTCCTGCAACGAGCCCGCGAACGGCTTCTCAACCATTACAGGCACCCGATACTCGGCGACTTTCGCCGTCCAATCACCATGATGCGCTGCCGCCGGACACAGCAGCACCATGTCGGGACGGGTCTTTTCCAAACAGGCCCGGTAGTCCGTGAACACCTGCGATTGCTTCAGTCCAAAGTTACGGGTGGCCTCTTCCATTCTCGCGGGTTGCTCGTCACTGATTCCCACGACCTCGGCGTCCGGATGCTCAGCGGCCATCCGAAGCAAATCTCCCATGTGAAAATGGTCAAAGTTAATACCCGCAATCTTCCAACGTTTCATGCGTATCGAGGCTTGTTGTGGAGTGGGAAGATAGGAGAGCCGTCCGCATCTGTCTCCAGAAATCGTGCGCTCGACATCTGCGCCCTCATCCCATCAACCTCCCACCCATGCTCAATTGGATCTGGCTGGGACTGATCGTGTTTGCAGTCGTCGTCGGCGGTCTGACGGGAAACCTGAAGGCTCTCAACGAGGCGGCAATCGACTCGGCCAAAACCGCCGTGATCACCCTGGCGCTCCCCCTGGCTGGAATCATGACTCTTTGGCTCGGCCTGATGCGGCTCGCCGAGCGGTCAGGCCTGGTTCAGATGCTGGCCCTGCTGCTCAGGCCCGTCCTGCGATGGCTCTTTCCTGATGTCCCGGCCTCGCATCCAGCGATGGGAGCCATGGTCATGAATTTCGCGGCCAACATGTTGGGGCTCTCCAACGCCGCCACCCCGCTGGGATTGAGAGCGATGAAACATCTTGAATCTCTGAATCCGCATCCAGGAACCGCCACCAATGCCATGTGCACCTTCCTGGCCATCAACACGTCCTCCCTTCAACTCATTCCCGTCAGCACGATCGCCATCCTGGCCTCGGCAGGATCGCAGAACCCCACCGCGATCGTCGGAACCGCACTGATGGCCACCAGCATCTCCACCGTCACAGGAATCACCGCTGTGAAATTGCTCCAAGGTCTGCGATGGTTCGCCCCGCCATCGGTGACAGATCCCCTCACAAACAGATCAACGCCCATCGACGCGGAAAAAGCCGATGAGGGGCCAAAGGATACACCTCTCAAACTCGCACTCACATGCCTTGTTCTGGTCGCCTTCGCCTCGTTCGCTGTGTGGGTGGGGTGGTCAGTGTTCCGAACAGCGCCGTCCAACGAACCCCGATTCGCGGTCGCCATCAACACCCTGTCCCTGATGGCCATCCCTTTCCTTATCCTGTTCTTCCCGCTCTTTGCCGCAATCCGGGGGGTGAAGGTCTATGAGGAGTTTGTGGAAGGCGCCAAGGAAGGGTTCGAAACCGCGATCCGCATCGTGCCCTACCTGGTCGCGATGCTGGTGGCTGCGGGCATGTTCCGCGCCGCTGGCGGCATGGACCTGGTGGCACAAGCGCTGCGCCCAGTCCTGGAGCTTCTAAACTACCCCGCCGAACTCGTGCCTCTCTCGCTCATGCGTCCCCTGTCCGGGAGCGGAGCCAACGGCTTGTTCGCGGAACTCGTGAAAACACACGGGCCGGATCACCTCCTGTCCCGCATGGCAGGAACGCTCATCGGAAGCACCGAAACCACGTTCTACGTCATCGCGGTTTATTTCGGAGCGGCAGGGATCCATCGAGTCCGACACGGCCTGGCGGCGGGCTTGATCGCTGACGCCGCAGGCATGCTGGCTGCCGTCATGGTCTGCCGTGCTGTCTTCGCCTAAGAATCCGGCCCCGGACAGCCACGCTCCGCAAACGAGCCTTTACATCCCTATGCTTGAACGGATCACCTCGGCGATCCGCCGCGACCAGTGATCCAGGGTGGCAGCATCGCGCCCTTCCATCAACAGCCTCGCCTTGGGCTCGGTGCCCGAATAGCGGAGCAACACACGCCCACCATCACACTTCACGGCTTCCTCAGCCTGACTCACCAAGTCCATCAACCCGCTCATCTCTTCAAATGGACGCTTCTCACGAACGCGGATGTTCGTCACACGCTGCGGAAACCGGCTCCAGCAGGCAGCCAGCTTGGATAACACCACCTGCCGGGTCTTCATGATCCGGAGGATCTGAAGCGCTGCGACCAACCCGTCACCCGTCGTGCCGTAATCTCCGAAGATCAGATGTCCGCTCTGCTCGCCCCCAAAGTTGTAACCGCCTCGACGCATCTCATCGATCACGTATTTGTCCCCAACCTGGGTCCGGATGACCTTCCCTCCCACCTTCTGCAAACTCGCATCCAGCCCCGCGTTGCTCATCACGGTCGTCACCAGGGTACGCTGCTGAAGCGCTCCCTGGGATAACATGTCCAGGGTGGCGATCGCCATGATGTCGTCGCCATCAATCAGGTTGCCCTTCTCGTCGCACAGCAGCACACGATCCGCATCACCATCATGCGCGATCCCGACATCCGCGCGGTGTTCGCGGACCTTCTGACACATCGACTCGGGATACATCGAACCGCACTCCTTGTTGATGTTGGTTCCATCCGGGGCATTGCCATAGACGAAGACTTCCGCCCCCAACTCCCGCAGGACACAGGGCGACGACTTGTAGGAGGCACCGTGGCCGCAATCGAGCACTATGCGAAGACCTTCCAGGGTGAAGCGTCGGGGAAGAGACGCTTTCGCAAACTCAATATAACGCCCCAGCGCGTCATCGATACGAACAGCCTTGCCGATCGCTCCTGCGGCGGGACGGATCATCTCGATGTCCCCACCAAAGACCAAATCCTCGATCTCAGCCTCAATTG